>CALAYL010000022.1 GCA_937894725.1 uncultured Bacteroidota bacterium | reverse complement strand
CCTCACTGTAAACAGTGACGATATAAGTGCCTGCTATATAGTCAGAAACATCTACAGTTATGCTACTATTCGCTAGTAGCGGTATAGACCGAGATACAGCCTTGCCGTGAATATCTGAAAGTAGGAGCGTATAAGACTGATTGGGGACTAATGCTTGGGTCTCTATATATAGCTGATTGGCTATAGGATTGGGATAGATAGCTATATTCAGCTTCTTTTCGGCAGAGTTAGCTATACTGGTATAGCCACAGTCGGTGGGGCTCAAACAGCCATTGGCATTGACCCGCAGTAGCCATCCCATCTGTGTGATTGAATCTTGGGTGAAATTGTCATCATTATACATATTGGTACTCTCGCCTACGGCTATGATGTCGCCATTGGGTAGCTCTACAAAATCAAACAATCGATTAAACTCCAGATAACTTGCCACTCCATAATGTTTTCTATCCCAAAGTATATCGCCCTGCTCTGTAAATTTAACCATCCAGCCCGCATACATTCCTTTTAGCGGATTAGAATAGGGGATAGTAGTATCAAAATCAAAATTCATACACTCTCCTACTGCTAAATAATTGCCATCTGCTAATTTTTTTATGTTATTAAAGTAGGAATTGCCCGAACTGCTTGCCACCCTTTTCTCCCAGACAGAATTATAATTGCTATCCAATTTTGCGAGATAGCCTTTTAGATAATTGCCATCAAATTCTTTCACCGAATCTAATTTAAAACCTCCAGTAATAAAAGAATTGGCAGTAGTAGGAATCAAGGCTACAGAGCCGGAAATACTGTCATTAACAGATTTTTTAAATTTTAGTGTATTGCCAGTAGCGGTATCTATCTCATGTATTACATTCCAAGTACTGACTTTAGATGGGTTGGTTTCGTTGGGAAAATATGTTTCAGAACCACTTTGCAACACAAGTCGTCCGTTAGATTTTAATGTCAAAGAAGTAGGGAAAATATAACTATTTAGGTTTAAATATTTAGACCAAATCAGCTCGCCACTTGTTTTTATTTTATTAATAGTTGCAGCCCCAATACCACTTTTACTCGAAAATCCAGCTATAATAAACTCATCAATACCTGTTTCTACAATGTCAACAAACGGGAAGGAAAAGCGATTTAGGTCTGTATATTTAATTAATGTATCATTTGAGAGATTTTTGTTTATGATACAGATAGTGCCATATTTTTGTGCACCGTTTTCACCTGCATATCCAACCCCTATTAGCTTATTAGACTTAGAAAGAAAGAGCGAGCGAAGCTCGGAATAATCTCTACTAGAATCACCCATAAAATAATGCTGCGAAATCAAATTGCCCTCTAAATTAAATTGGCATATTGAATGTTTTTGGTTTTGAGCAGCATTTTTTAAACCATATATGCCCGATACAAATAGTGTATCATTTATGATAAGACAGCTTTTAAACTTGGTAGCCCAAGCATCTTTCACAAATCGTTTGTTAAATGTTTGAGCACTCAAGTAGGATGTAAAAAATATAAAAAAAAGAATAAAAAACTTTTTCATCTCAGCGTATTTATAAAAACACTCACTTGATTAGAAGTCCTAACCAAGTGAGTATAAAAATAAGTCTTATTTGACTATCAGCAAAGGCTGATTTGTCAGACTTTTGTCATTTGTTAGTATCGAATAGGTATAAGTGCCTTGTCGCCATTCGGTAGTGTTTACGGCTATCTGTCCTCTATTGCCGTAATCTATATCATTGCAGTCTTGTTACATAACGTGATTGCGGGCTTGACCCGCTATCTCTTAATAGTTTTGTGTGCAGGGCGATATAGAATGTTATATTTTTTCATTACATTAGTTGAACAAAACCTATCCCTATGAATCTGAAGTTTACTCTCTTTTTTTCGCTGTTTTGCGGCTTTGTTTCCGCAGCTACCAATACTGCTCCGCAAGTGAGCATACAAGCTGCTGTAGTAGATGAAACTGCTCAGCTAGTTACAATTACCTATCATCTTATCGATGCCGAAAGCGACCCCTGCGATATATGGTTGAAAACGTCAAAAGATGGCGGAATATTTTTTGAGACAATTCCAGCTATTGAGTTATCGAACGATTTTGGGTCGGGAGTTATTCCAGGAAATAGTAAAACGCTAGTATGGGATTACTCTGCTCATTCCGCAAATATTTACGCTACTAAAATCAAATTAGTAGCATCCGACAATCAAGCCATAAGCATTGCAGATATGGTGAGTCAAGTGGATAGCAATAAACTAAAAAGCAATCTAGGTTTCATTGCAGGGATACGACATTATAGTGCGGGACTTGCTCATCTGAATGCGGTGAGAGATTCAATAGAAAATCGGTTTAAAAGCGCTAATTTAAAAACCGATCGACAAGATTTTAGCTATAGTACATTTCCTTTGGGGCAAAATATATTGGGTCGAAAAGCGGGATTGAAAGATGAGGCGATTACTTATGTAGTGGATGCTCACTACGATGGTGTTTCGAATGGCCCTGCTGCTGATGATAATGGATCAGGTGTAGCAGGAATGTTAGAAGCATTGCGTATTTTAGCTAACTATAATTTTGAGCATACACTCAGTTTCATTGGGTTTGATTATGAAGAGTCTGGGCTAGTAGGTAGTACCCGTTATGTACAAAATGGTATTAGATCTTATGAAGATATTCAAGGGGTTTTGAACTTTGAAATGATAGGCTACTATACCGACTCTGTTAATTCACAAACGATGCCTGCTGGATTCAATGTCCTCTTTCCTCAAGCTTATCAAAGTCTTCAGATGGATAGCTTTCGAGGCAATACTTTAATTGCCTGTGGAAATACAAACTCCAGTTCACTGCTTTCTCAGTTTACTACAGCCGCTACGCTATATGTGCCAGCACTAAAAGTGACCTCACTCGAAGTACCCGCAAATGGTGGAATAGCCCCAGATTTAAGAAGAAGCGACCATGCCTCTTTTTGGGATAATGGACAAAAAGCGCTCATGCTTACCGATGGTGCCAATACCCGAAACAAAAATTATCACACTGCCTCAGATAGTATAGGCACGTTGAATTTCACATTTATGACTAATGTGGTGAAAGCGACCTTAGCTACTGCAGCAAAATTGGCTGTGCCGCTAAGCTCTGGATTTGATGAAAGGGATTTATACCCTACCGCTATTGTGGAGCACGACCATGATTTTCCAGCACAAGTGGAGATTTTTCCTAATCCTTCTAATGGTAGTGTATTTCTAAAAACAAAAGCAGACAATACCTTTAAATCAAAAGTGAAAGTTTATGACTTGAAAGGAGGGGTGGTATGGAGTAAAGTGATAGATCTAGCAAAGGGAATAAATACCATAGAATTGAAAATGTCAGATTTACCAGCGGCTAGTTATATTTTAATATTGTCCGCTGGAGAAAGTACAATATCAAGGAGCATTGTGATTAAGAAGTAAGTTGGCACAAGCTATGGATTGCAAGTTGAAAGGGGTTAGTTGTATGCATTAAGTTAAGATGTTTGGCATTGAAATTGAATATTTACTAATTCCTTATGCATTCTTTGTGTATCCATCTTTTTTTTCTTTTTTTGTGGAATAGCTAATTTGCTACTTCATATTATACAATTGCTAGCTTCATGACCACACTCGATATACAAAAAATCAGAGCTGATTTCCCAATTTTACATCAAAAAGTCAACAATCGGCCATTAGTTTATTTTGATAATGCTGCCACTTCTCAAAAGCCACAAGTCGTCATAGATGCGATATCGGACTATTATAGCCGCTACAACAGCAACATACATCGTGGCGCACATTACTTGGCTCAACAGGCTACAGAAGCATACGAAGATGCTAGAAAATTTATAGCTACCTATCTTAATGCCAAGGAAGATGCCGAAATTAATTTTTTGCGTGGTACTACAGAGGCGGTCAATCTTGTGGCTCATGGTTATGGTCGAAAATTTTTGAAAAAAGGTGATGAAATTATTATCTCCACGCTAGAGCATCATGCCAATATAGTGCCCTGGCAGATGCTTTGTGAGCAAACTGGCGCAGTATTAAAGATTATCCCTATAAATGATGCGGGCGAATTGCTCATGGATACCTATGCCGCTTTGCTTTCTGATAAAACAAAGATAGTGTCAGTGACCTATGTATCAAACGCATTAGGTACGATCAATCCAGTGAAAGAGATTATCGATAAAGCCCATGCTGTGGGTGCAAAAGTGTTTTTAGATGGTGCACAAGCTTTGCCACACAAGAAAGTTGATGTTCAAGCCCTCGACTGCGATTGGTTAGCTTTTTCTGGGCATAAAGTTTTGGCTCCGACTGGGATAGGCGTGCTATATGGCAAACGCGAAGTTTTAGAGATGATGGATCCATATATGGGTGGTGGCGAAATGATAGACCTTGTAACTTTTGAAAAAACTACTTATAATAAAATCCCTTTTAAATTTGAAGCGGGTACACCCAATATCAGTGGAGGTATAGCTTTAGCTGCTGCACTGCGCTATATGGACACACTAGGCGTAGCCGAAATCGAAGCCTACGAACAAGAACTATTGGCATATGGTACTGAAAAAATGAGTACGATTGAAGGTGTTCAGTTTGTGGGTACGGCCAAAAATAAAGCCTCAGTGATTAGTTTTGTGGTGCCAGGTTGCCACAATTTTGACATTGGTACGCTACTTGATGCGCAAGGAGTTGCTATACGTCTTGGACATCACTGTACTCAACCGCTTTGGCAGCGTTTGGGGCTGGAAGGTACTTGCAGAGCCTCTTTTGCATTTTATAATACTTTTGAAGAGATAGACCTTTTTATCACTGCACTTCAAAAATCAATCAGCCGACTCCAATGAACATAAATGATATAGAAAACCAGATAATTGATGACTTTTCGGTATTTGACGACCCTATGGATCGTTATGACTACATAATGGATTTAGGTAAGAAAATGCCCCCCTTTCCCGAAGAGTATAAGCGTGATGAACTGCTAGTGCAGGGATGTCAATCGCTAGTATGGTTGCATGTAAAAGAAGATGCAGGAAAAATTATCATCCAAGCGGATGCTAATACGGCTATAGCCAAAGGGGTGATTTCGTTATTAGTACAAGTTTTTTCTGGACAAACACCCGAAACTATTTTAGCAAGTGATTTAGGCTTTTTAGAAAAAATACAACTCCGTGCTCTCCTTACTTCGCAACGCTCCAATGGCCTCACGTCTATGATCAACAAGATAAAGACGTACGCAAGTGAATATGTAAAGTAAACTAAACTTACTCTTTTGTTATTTTCTTAGTATAAACATCTGCCCCTTGCTTGATTTTGAGGGTATAAATTCCTTTTGCAAGATTGACTGTATTCAATACCACCTGGTGTACATCGTTAAGGGTAGGTATTTCCGATTTTGAGATGATTTTTTTGCCTTGTATATCAAACAACTCAAACAAAATAGGTGTTTTTGCATATGCAAAATATTGAATAGCTACATAGTCTTCGGCAGGTACTGGATATACACCTAGTATAGCTACTGCATCTTGCGATTCAATGCCAACAGTGGTGAAGTTTACGATATATATAATGGTGTCACACACTGGCGGTGTAGAATTGTCGCACGCGCTTATAGCAAAGGTATCTGACCCTACAAAATTGTAAAATGGCGCATACTTAAAACAGCTATCGGATTGGAAGCTAAAGTTGCCATTTTTAGGGGCTACGATGAGTTGGTTTGCCCCTTTTGTCCCCAACAAATCATCAAATTTGAAACATCTATTGACTATAGTGTTTTTGTTCACCGTGATATATTCAGTATGGGCTTTGGCTACTTTTTTAATACTGATTTTATATACGACTGTATCGCAGTTGGCTTGTAGATCGCAACCCACAAATTGCAAATAAGTTACACCCGCAAAATTTGAATCGGCAGTAAAGGTAAAACAAGAATCTGAAGCAAACTGAAGTGTAATTTGAGCTGGGCTATTGTACGTAATCGTGTTTGCCTGTGCTATATCATCAAATCGAACGCAGTGAGTATAAGATTGTCCGCTTTGTATCGCTACCTGTATAGTGTCTGTGATAGTTTTATTGGTAATGCTGAGTATCACTACGATGGTATCACACTGAAAAGGTTCATCTGTTTGGCAATATTGAATTACAACGGTGTCTTGCCCTTGATATAGATTAGCCGATTTATAAAATAGGGCATTGCTATTTTGGATGCTTGATACGCCATTATTCGCTTGGTCAATGATGGTATTTTGGAGCGAAGGACATATCCCAGCCGATGGAAACAGCGGTTGATATACAGCAGTTTTATTGTCTGTAGTCACATACACTAGATGGGTTATTTTTGTAACAGGTAGGGAATGGTTTGGCATCAATGATGGAATAGGGACAGTAAATGGAGCAGGAGCAACTGGCGCACCCAATGTGAGCGATTTTGCATTTACATCTACTTTGTAGCTAGGTCCATTGGTTTGGTTGGCTCCGAGTGTTTTTACGGTATTGAATTTGTAATCTGCTTGCGCTCTCGTTTTTCTAACATCTAAAAAATAGAAACCGTGGTCATCAAGATTTACATATTTCATGTGAGGGTTAAATGACTTGATGATATTTTGCCCCACTGGAATTGGAAAGTTGAGGGAAGTCACACTCGGTCCCACAAACTCTACCCCTATAGCCCCCGCACCAGTACTTGAGTTATAGTTTGGCCCAGGTACGTCATTTACCCATGAGGTGTGAATATCTCCCGTCAAAATCACCATGTTTTTTACGTGGTTATTTATCACTTGATTGATGATGAGATTTCGCTCATAGTCATATCCATCCCATTGGTCAGCATTTAGTATTTGTCCAAACGCTTTCATAGGAGCAAACATGACCTGATTGCCTATGATTTTCCAAGTTGTAGTACTGTCTTGTAATTGTTGGAAATACCATGCTCTTTCTACGGGCCCCATCATGTGGCGGTTTGGGTCGTTTGTAGCACCTCCATCTTGTTCATCTCTATCATAGAGTCGAGTATCAAGCATGATAAGGTCGAGCAGTTTTCCGTAACGTAATTTTCTGAAAATACGTATGGTATCTAAAAGGTCAGGTTTTCGAATGGGCATCCATTTAAAGTAAGTGGCTGTAGAGTTGCTTTTTCTTACCAGATAAGGTCCTTCGGTAGCCGTAGTGTGGTTTTCGCCTCCTTCGCGCCAGGCGTCATTGCAAGTTTCATGGTCATCCCAAACCGTAATGAAAGGGAAAAGTTGATGAATTCTGCGCAGTTGGTCATCGAGTTTATATTGCGAATAGCGAAGTTGATATTGTTCTTTTGTTACTGCCTCAGCTGGTGGGTCATAGGTTCTACCTGCTATATTATCCGAAAAATCGCCTGTAGCATATTCATAGATATAATCACCAAGGTGCAAAACGGCATCTACATCATTGCGGGTGCTGATATTTTCATAGGCATTGAAATAGCCATGCTCCCAGCTGGCACAAGATACTACAGCAAAACGTGCAGAATCGTTGTCACTATTAGCTCCTGGAGCTGTTTTTGTACGGCCTACTAAAGAGTTTTTTGTGCCGTCCGAAAACAGATAATAATAAAATGTATTGGGTTGAAGACCACACACATCTACTTTTACCGTAAAATCCTCGCTTTCGTTTGCATAGGCTTTTCCATAATTAACTACATTCGTAAAAGCTGGGTCTGTTGCCACTTGCCAATACACAAGTTTGCTCGTCACATTGCCTGAGTCTGGCGTATAGCGTGTCCAAATTATCACCTTATTTTCCATTGGGTCGCCCGAAGCGATACCATGATAGAATGGTTTGAAAGACGGATTAAACGTAATACGATGTTGTTGCGCCATCGAGCTTTGTGATATGAGCAACAATAGGAATAAAAAATTTCGCACGGCTAAAGTATTTATTTACGCAAATTTAACCACAATATTTAGATATAGCCTTATATTTAACCAACTATTTATACTATGCGGTTTTTAATATTTGTATTTACCTTTTGTTTAATCCAAACGCAATTTGCTCAAACCCCCGTAAGGCCTAAACTTGTAGTAGGTATCGTGGTCGATCAGATGCGCTACGATTATCTGTATCGCTTCAATTCAAAATATGGAAAAGATGGGTTTAATCGCTTGCTAAACGATGGAGCAGTATGCGAAAACACACATATTCCCTACATTCCCACTTATACAGCACCAGGACATACTTGTGTTTACACCGGTTCAGTGCCAGCGATGCATGGTATAGTGGGCAACGACTGGTTTGAGAAAAACTTGGGGCGGAATATTTATTGTACAAGCGATACAACTTACCAGACGGTTGGCGGTATCGGTAAAGTCGGGCAGCAATCGCCTAAAAATCTTTGGGTGACAACAGTAACAGATGAACTACGTTTGGCACAAAATTTTAAAAACAAAACCATTGCCGTGGCTATCAAAGATCGCAGTAGTATTCTTCCTGGAGGGCACAGTGCTAATGCAGCTTACTGGCTTGATGGAAAATCTGGACATTGGATTTCTAGTACCTATTATCAAAACACGCTGCCTACTTGGGTCAAAGATTTTAACAATAAAAAATTGTATGAGCAATATCTCAAAGAACCTTGGTCAACAAAGCTCGATATAAGGGAATATGATGAAAGCGATGCAGATGATAAATGGTATGAACGAAGTTTTTCAAACGAACAAAATCCAGTGTTTCCTCATAAAATAAATGAGATGACCGCTAAGGGTTATGATATTATAAAAGCATCTCCATGGGGAAATACCTATACCGCTGAAATGGCGAAGGCAGCCTTGGTAGGAGAGCAACTGGGCAAGTCGAACTATACCGATTTTTTGGCTATTAGTTTTTCATCAACCGATTATATTGGTCATCAGTTTGGGCCAAATAGCATAGAAATTCAAGATGCATACTTGCGCCTAGATACAGAAATCGCCAGTCTTTTAAACGCATTTGATGCACAAGTAGGGAAGGGGAATTATGTGGTATTTTTGACAGCCGACCATGCCGCAGCACATGCTCGTGGGTTTATGGATGAGCATCATTTTCCAACCGAAGTTTTTTATCATGATTCGCTTCGCAAAGCGCTCAATAGTGAACTTGCTACTCGATTTGGAAAGGAGTATGCAGTAGCAGAATTTATTAATATGCAGTTGTATTTTAATGAAACATTGAGTAGTACAGACGTAAGTAAAAAAGCCAGTATTCAAGCTTTTATCAAGCAGTGGTTTTTAAAAAATGATATGGTATCTAAAGTGATAAATCTTGAAACACTAAATCTTGAAACGCTACCAAGTGGAGAAAGGGTTTTGCTCGAAAATGGCTATCACCCTAAGCGATCTGGCGATATGCAGGTGGTTTTCAAATCGGCTATTTTAGAAGAGTTTCCGAAAGGAACTACACATGGTACAGGCTACAACTATGATACACATATTCCTTTGCTATTTTACGGATGGAGAATTAATAAAAAGAAAATAATCTCGCCTACTTACATGACAGACATAGCACCTACTATCGCTACCCTTTTGCAAATTCAAGAGCCGAGTGGTAGCGTAGGTAAAGCTATTAAAGCAGTAGTTAAAGATTGATATGGCAACACTTTTGTATTATTTGATAGTCCCGATAGTTTATTTGATTTCCTATTTGCCATTGGGTGTGTTATATAAAATAGCAGATCTGATAGCCTATGTGTTGGAGCATTTCATTCACTATCGAAAAAAGGTTGTGTACGCCAATTTGAAAGCATCTTTTCCTGAATTTTCAGATGAAAAAATCAATCAAATAGTACATGAAAGCTACCGTAATCTAGCCGACCGAATCGTAGAAAACATAAAGTGTTTTGTCATTTCCAAAGAAGAAATAAATAAACGGGTAAAGGTTAAAAATATAGAGATACTACATGCTTGGGCTGCCCAAAATAAACAAGCGGTAGTCGTACTCGGCCATATAGGCTCATGGGAGTTTGCGACTTACAAGGCCTGCGATATTCTCGATGGCTATTATAAATGTGTAGGAATCGTAAGTCTATTGACAAATCCTAAGTTTAATGCTCTCATACAAAGTACTCGTGGTAAAATGGGTATGCGACTAGTGGGGATGCGACATGCTGCTGCTTTCTACAAAGAAAAACTTGAAGAGTTGACTGCTGTTTTTTTTATAGCCGATCAATCACCATCAAACCCTCAAAGTGCCTATTGGACAACATTCTTGAATCGATATACGCCCTTTTTTACCGGAGCAGAGCGATATGCTCGTTTGCATAATTGTGGAGTGATATATGTCGAAATCATTCAAACTAAACGAGGCTATTATGAAATCGAGTTGATGAAGATTTGTGATGACCCTAATGAGTTGCCAGAGCAAGCCATTACAGAGCGATTTACAGAGCTTCTCGAGACTACGCTCAAAAACAATCCAGCCGATTGGCTATGGTCTCATAAACGTTGGAAACACAAAAAAGCATCCTAGCTTATTCTAAAAATCGCCATGCTACCATAAACCTGAAAGAGGCATCCTTAGCAGGGTAGAGATAGGCGTTATAGCTCGGTTTTGGCGCTATGAGTTGAGCTAAATTATTGCCCAATAATGAAATTCTAACGGTCTTTATTTTTACATTTAAAAACAAATCTACTCCTGGTTTGAAAAACATTTTTTTGCTGTCTTGCAAATGAAATTGACCCGTCAATGGAGCGTATCTATTTGCATTAAATTCGGTATTGAATCGAATATCAAATCCCACCGCAAACCACAGTATGTTTTTTACAATTCTACGCTCGTAGTAGATACTGTGTTTTGTAACCAAAAAAGGCAATCGAATAATGTCGTTTCCTGTGATTTTTTGTATCCAAATATCATTGTCGATATGAAAACCTTTAAATCCATTGCGATTATAAATGTGTACCATGAAAACATTAACAGGACTTGACTCCTGTGCAGGTCGCCCATTGAGGTCAAAGTAGATTCGATTTTGCAAAAGTGTATTCTCTACATCTACTCCTAGTCCATATTTTGGTGCAGCAATACCACCTCCAAAATTAAGTTCGTTTTGTTTCTTAAAATCATTGACCCAATAATGCGCATTGTTTAGCGAAAATCGATCATATATAAAACTTGACTCAGATAGGCTGTAATTTACTTTTGCTTTAATTTGCAAATAATCTTTCCATTGATATTGCAATCTGCCCGAAACGCTTAAATCATTGAGGTTATATCCACTGAAAAAGTATTTGACTCTAGCATCGAAATGGATAGGCGATCGAAATGCCGTATTGCTTTTTACATAGCCTTCAATGCTGCTATTGACAAAAGGCGATTTGCCTGTAGAAGTGGTGGCTATCCAGCTATCAAATCGAAGTGTAGCACCTGCCGAAAAGAATTGTTGTTTGATGCTAGAATCGCTACCCAATCGTTGTGGTAGCCACTCAAAGTTGATTTCATTTCCAATTTTTAAAAAGTGATTTTTCGATATCAATGAGTCTGCAAGATAGCGGTACGAACCGTAGTACAACGAGTCGGGCTTAGTGTCTCTAAAAAAATAGTCGTTGGCTTGCAATGAAAATGTGTAACCGATTTTAAACTTTGGTATAATCTTATTGATTAGGGTAGAGTCATTAATTCTTGTTTTTATTTTTTTTCCTAAAAAGTAATTCCCTCCAGCATTCCACACCCATTCATTGTAAGTATTGGTAGCTGTATTAAGTTGTACTGGAACCAAACTTTTTTGGAAAAAGGAAGTATCTGTGGCAAAGTAATCGCGGGCTATTCCTCCGTTTTCGCCCACTTTTTGTCTGTTCAAAATGAGATTAGTAAATACGCCCCATCGGTTTGTTTTGGCGGTGTATTTACCATAGAGTGTAAAGCCTGAATTTACAGCACGTTGATGGTTGTATGCACCCTTCGAGTTTATTTGAAAAAAATCTACACCATAGTCAAAACCTACTTTTGTACTATGAAAAAATTTACCTCTAAAAATTTGTTCTAGTTGCAATCCGAGCAAATAACTCAATTCGGTATAGGGTCTTTGCGCATTGTAGTAACGAATCGAATCGAGCGAATATTTATAGAGGTCAAACTGGTTGAAACCTGTATTAAAATCTTTGCGCAAAGAGGGCTGAAAGATAAGCGGATAGGTGGCTGTACCGGTGTTTCCGAGATGCAAGTATTCTGCTTGGTCTCTTGTTACGAAGTCATTTCGATGTAGTTGAAAAATCGAAGTGTCGATGGCATGCAGTGCATTTGGATCATGAGTATGATACCACACATCATAAATTGCTTTGGGCTTCTTTATTTGAAGTGTATCCGTCTTAGCCATGAGCGGCATTGTAGT
Organism: uncultured Bacteroidota bacterium; assembly: GCA_937894725.1. GTDB lineage: Bacteria > Bacteroidota > Bacteroidia > Chitinophagales > LD1 > CALAYL01. The sequence goes on along the minus strand of CALAYL010000022.1, from coordinate 19,899 downwards.
GGCTATGACAAAAAGCCATACCCACCCCAGTATCATCAACCGCCCCAGTGTTTGCATTTCTTTTTATATCTAGATTTCAGCAAGTAAATCCACGATTATTTTGGTCATTTTGGGTTCTGCAGCCGTAGCTTTTTCGAGTACAAATGCATGCGAGACTTCGTCTGCTTTTTCAAACGGATAACCAATGTCGCTGATAACGGAAATAGCAAATACTTCCATGCTCAAATGTCTTGCTACCACTACTTCGGGTGTAGTGCTCATGCCTACTGCATCGCCTCCTATAATATGAAAATACTTGTATTCGGCTGGCGTTTCAAAAGTGGGGCCTTGTACGCCTACATACACTCCTGTATGCACTTTTATATCATTGCGAGCAGCTATTGCTTTCGCTTTGGTTATAAAGTTTGGATTGTACGCATTGTTCATATTTGGAAATCGAGGTCCCATTGTTTCATCATTTGGCCCGCGAAGCGGATGTTCTGGCTGTAGATAAATATGATCTGTGATAATCATCAAATCGCCCACTTCAAAGTCGGCATTCATACCCCCAGAGGCGTTTGAAATAAGCAAAGTTTCTACGCCTAAAAATTTCATAACACGCACGGGAAAAACAACTTCTTGCATGGAATAGCCTTCGTAGTAGTGAAATCGTCCGCTCATGGCTATGATGTTTTTGCCGCCTAATTTCCCAAATATCAAACTGCCTTTGTGGCCTTGTACTGTAGATGTGGGAAAATGAGGAATATCATGGTAAGGGATTTGTTGAACTATTTCGATTTGCGTAGTCAAATTGCCTAGCCCGCTCCCCAATATTACACCGTGCTTATAGTCTTGATTTATCTTTGATTTCAAAAAGGTTACGGCCTCTTGAATTTTTTGTGTAGTAGGATTCATGTGTTGTGGTGATGTTAGTTTGTCGCAAATATGCAAAAAAAGAGGGAGTCAAATAGTAGCTTATTCAGTGGTAGTTTCTTCCATAGGCTTATACTTTGCCAAATCATGTTGAATGTAGGCTATAATATCTTGTTCAAAATGCGCTTTGTCATTTTCTGCAAAACTCACTTCCATGGGTTGCACATAAAGTTGGATTTTATTTTGCAAAAACCAGGCTTGATGCGCCAGAAGCCGCACTGCATCTTTCTCAGTCGTCACTAGCTGGGTCTGTTCTCTTCCTATGTCAAATAGCGCTGTTTTGATTACTTCTATATCGTGTGTATCGTAGTAGTGATGATCTGGATAGGACTGAGGATAGACCTTTGTAAATTGCGTAGCGAGATATTCGACCAATGGTGCAGGATTGGCGATACCCGTTATGAGTAGTGCATAGGGTAGTTGTTTTGGTGCAGAGGTAGAAATGCTATATCCTCCTTCTGGTTTGATTTCTAGGCTTTGTCCGTTATTAATCAGTGTAGGGAAAAGTGGATATAATCTCCCGTATTGAACATGGCTAAAATACACATGCTGATAGGGTAGAGGATTTAGTTTTTTTATTGCCGCTTGTTTAGCCGCATCACTGAGATCTTGAGGGCATTTGGTAAATATAATAATATCTGCTCTACTACTGTGTTTTCTTTTCTCGCGCAGCCTGCCTGCTGGTACTACATAGTCTTCATAAAAAGGATGGTTATAATCTACCAACAACACCGAAAGGCCAGGTCGTACGGCTCTATGTTGAAACGCATCATCTAGCAAAATTACATCCAAGTCTGGATAATCGCTGATGAGTTTTGGGATACCTTCTGACCTATCTACATTGACCGCTACAGCGGTATGTGGGTGCTTGAGTTTAAACATAAGCGGTTCATCACCTACCTCTTGGGCCGTAGTGGTCTGGTCTGCAAGTTTATACCCTCTTCCACTTCTTCCATAGCCTCTGCTTAGCACACCCACTTGAATATGTGGTGATAGCAAACGTAACAAATACTCGATATGTGGCGATTTGCCTGTGCCACCCACACTTAGGTTTCCTACCGAAATAGTGGGTATAGAAAACTTGATTGATTTAAAATATTTTTTGTCGTATAGCCAATGCCGTATATCGGTAATAGTGGCGTATATCGCAGCAAAGGGAAAAAGTAGATATCGAAGAAATAACTTGATAATAGGGTAGTTTAGCTTTATGCTAAGGTCTTATTTTTTAGGCGATAAAAAAATACAAATCTCCTTAAAACTGATAGGTGACAAGCACAGTGTAGTTTCGAGGTGCTTCCACAAAACCTGGACGCTGCGTATATTCTCTATTGGTTACATTTTTGACGATAGCCGTAGCGGTGATTTTGTCTTTATAGTTGTATCCAGCTCTCAATGTCAATACAAAATCGCCAGTAGTATGCACCAGCCTCCATTTTCGTATAGGCGAAATAATATTGAATTGAGGGTCGATACGTTTCATTTGGCTAGTGTATGTGCCCGTAGCTCCTATTATAAATCCTTTGAATTCTGTTTGTACATCGGCTTTGGCAGCGTGTTGTATTCTGAAATTCAAATAGCGAGCAGTAGGGTCTGTCAAAATAGCTGATGCATTGAGATTCCAAGGCTCCATATAGGTGTAACCTATCAAAAAGTTGAGCGGTACCCCAAAAATTTTACCTGTACCGATGGTTGAAATTTCCAATCCCATTATCATCGCTTTGGTATAGTTTTTTGCTTGTGCTACGATAAAGTATTTCGGTGGTACTGGTACTGGACTTTGTGAACGAGGAATATTTACAAATTCAATCAAATCTCTGTAACGGTTCACGAAGCCTGCTATATCTGCAAAAAACATCCATTTTGAAATCTTCACGCCCTGTTTGATACCTAGTTCGGCCGACCATCCGCTCTCTGGTCTAAGCCCGAAGTTAGGCACTGCGTATGCTCCGCTTCTAGGTGTTTGTACAAATTTTTCGGCAATAGACGGGAATCTATATCCTTGACCGAAAGACGCTCTGATAAAAGTACCTTCTGTGGCTTGGAAATTTAAGCCAATTCTAAAAATAGGTTGTACTGGTGATTTAATAAGGTTATTGCTGTCACGCTTCATTATTTTGTTGAGTACCCACTGCTCATTCATCGAAGAAGTAGTATCTAACTTGAAATATTCCAAACGCATACCTGCACTCACCGTTAGTCGTTTCCAAAACTTTTTATCTACTTGGAGGTATGCCCCAGCATTGGCTTCAAATCGCTCTCCGAAAGTGACACTTTTTACATTAGTATAGTAGCCCGAAATACCAGTAGCTAAGTTGAGGTCTATTTTCTTGAATTTTTTCACAAAACTGTACTCTGCATAAATTTTGTGTGATCTACTGGTGTCCCCAGAGGTATTGGTGTTTTTGGCTAGATAATACCCCATTTTGAGCGAATGTCTGTTTTCTTGCTTATCATAATAGTTAATAAAGGGGTTAACATTTACGGTAAGTATTTTTTGAACATCAAAATTTTGTGGAAATAGCACGAAGCTGTCTCGACTTTGATTTTTTAAGTCGTTGATAAACTGGTTTATTTTTGTTTGGTCTTTAGTTGCTAATCCATCTTTGAGCATGTCGAGGTCTCCATATTCTCCGTAGCTTTGGTACAAAAAGAAATCATCATTTCTCTCATTAGATACGTTCATCGTCATTCCCAATGTTAGGTTTTGCATTTTAGTAGGGATATAGCGCAGCTTCAAAAAACCCCTTATGCGCTCATAACTATCGTGTTTTGAGTATCCTTGATTGCCTTGAAATCCAACATTGGTGGTCATTTCTACATTGCCAATTTTTGACGCATGTACAAAGCCAAAGCCTCCAAATACAGGAGCTTGATAGCGTTCTTTTCCCTTTACAAGTTTGCGGTTAAACCAATAAAAATCTTTATTTTTGTGATGGTCATATACCCCAAAACTAGTGTAAATCTTAGTAAATGGTTCACCTGCTTTGGGCGTAATCGTACGTACATTTATCAACCCATTGAGAGCTGATGAGCCATACGAAGCAGAGGCTGCTCCCTTTATAATTTCCATTTGATTTATCGCTTCAGTAGGCATTGCTTCCCAACGAATACCGCCATTTTCGGGGCTCACCATCGGTATGTCATCGAGGAGTACGAGTACACGATTGCCTGTAGCATCTGCAAATCCGCTTCCGCCACGTATTGAGATAGTACGACCGAGCATATTCACACCAGGTACTTTATTTACTGCCTCGCTAAGATTTTGATTGCTTTGTGTGATGTTTTGTCCTCTTAATACTTCAAGTGATACAGTTTCTTCCCCTAGCTTTTTTTCGTACTTGCTCCCTGTTACCACCACTATCTCCATTTCTTTTGAGGCATCAGTCATTTTTACGTTGGTGGTTTTTTCGGCACCATCTGCAAGTCCGGCAAAATCGATAGTACGCATTTGATAACCTACATAGGTGTATTCTAATGCAAAAGGCTTTCCAGCAGGCACTTTGAGTGTATATGCGCCATCCAAATCGGTAGAAGTACCATCGGTAGTTCCTTTTATTTTGACATTTACACCTATCATAGGCGAGTTGTCTCGCTCGTCAATCACGGTGCCAGATATTTCGGCTTTTTGAGAAAATAGAGAGAATGAGATAGCTATAAAGAGAAATGTGTATAGTTTTTTCATACTTAAAATTAAGTAAACGGCTGTTTTTTGCGACCGAAATTAAAGTATTTAATCAAAATGCAAAGAACATATCCATAGGATTTATTCCACATACTTTAAAAATAGGTTTAAATCGTTACGTTATTGTAAATTAAATTACCAATTAATTTGCTCATCATCGCTGATAGCGGAATTGGAGTTGAAATCATCTTCCGATTTGTCGATGATATTGCCATTAGGCTCGTTAGCTTGCGATTGATAGTAGCTTTGGCGATCGGTATCGTAATCAAAATCGGGCATCAATTCGGTTTTGATATGCTCTACACTATCTTGTAGCGCCTCCATAAACTTCTTGAAATCTTCTTTGTAAAGAAAAATCTTGTGGCTCTCGAAGTTCTCATTGTCAAAGCGTTTTTTGCTTTCGGTGATGGTGAGATAAAAGTCGCCTTGCTTTGTATTTCTTACGTCAAAAAAATAGGTTCTTCGCTTACCTGCTTTAAGTTTTCTGCTGTAAAATCCGCCTTGTTTTCCGTTTTGATTATCCACGTATTTGGGGTTTATTTTTTAAAATTGAATAGCTAATGTATAGTTTTTATTTTTTTAGGCAAAGGTTGCCCCTTTTTTCTCTTGATTGTGTTGATGTTGATAAAGCGAAAAATACAGTCCTTTAGCCATCAATAGGGAGTCGTGAGTGCCTTGTTCCACTATTTTCCCATCGTCTAGCACGATAATTTGGTCAAAATGAAAATGCGTCAAAATTCGGTGAGTGATGATAATAGTCGTTTTTCCCTCAGTGAGTAGTCGGAGGTTTTGCTCTATCAGCTTTTCGGTATGGGCATCTACGGCCGAGAGGCAATCATCGAGTAGCATCACGGCAGGGTGCCCTGCCAAAGCTCTAGCGATAGAGATTCGTTGTTTTTGACCGCCTGAGAGGGTGACTCCTCGTTCGCCTACTAGGGTTTGATAGCCTAGATCGAACTGGCTAATTTCGTCATGTATAGCCGCAGAAGTAGCCAGATTAGCTGCTGCATCATTTTCGGTAGCATTGCCAAAAAGGATATTGTTTTCGATAGTATCCGAAAATAGAAACACATCTTGTGGCACATAGGCTATCTGCTCTCGCAAAGCATCCGTTTTCCACTCTTTTACGTCTATCTCATCTATCTTGATTTTGCCAGAGCTTGTATCGTACATTCGCATGATCAAATCGAAAAGTGTCGTTTTACCCGAGCCCGTTTTGCCCACTATGGCTACTTTTTGCCCCGCTTTGATATGCAAGTCTATACCATGGAGTGCTTGGATACCCGAATCTGGATATTCGAATGTAGTATTTTCAAATTTGATGTCGCCTTGGAGCTTAGCCTGATGGCCATCAGTATTGATTACGCTCGGTTTTTCATCCAAAAACTCATTGATACGTCTCATCGATACTGCCGCTTGCTGTGTGAGTGCCACTGCCCAGCCAAGTGCGCTCATCGGGAAAGTGAGCATGTTGAGGTAAAGTAAAAATTCAGCGATATTGCCCGTACTGATTTTGCCCTGCATTTGCAGATAGCCCCCCACAAACACAATAATCAGCAAGCACATCCCTACCAAAAATAAAATAAAGGGGAAGTAAAAGGCTTCAATTTTAGCTAGATACAAAGCTTGTTTTTTATAGTCATCAGATTCATTTTCAAAAAACTGCCCCATCGCTTTTTCCTGTACATACGACTTGATGACCCGTATGCCTGAGTAGGATTCTTGTGCCATAGTGGTAAGGTCAGAGAGTTTGGCTTGTAGTATTTCGCTCGTTTTATTGATTTTGCTATTGAGTTTAAAAATCGTAAACGATAAGATAGGCATAGGTATGAGCACACAAAGCGATAGCACCCAGCTCACCCGAAACATATTGTAGGAGCAAAAAATAAACATCATGGCCAAGTTGACGGTGTACATGACCGATGGGCCTAAAAACATGCGCACTCGACTCACATCTTCGGTGATACGATTCATAAGGTCGCCCGTGTTGTGCCGTCTAAAAAAAGCTTGATCGAGATATTGGTAATGGTTGTAGAGTTTGTTTTTGAGGTCATACTCTATATTGCGTGATACGACTATAATGGTTTGTCGCATAAAAAAAGTAAACACCCCCTCTACCAAAGCTACGGCAAAATAAATAACGGCAAACTTCAAAATCAAATAGCCTAATTCGCTTGGTTGACCTAATCCAGCTTGGCTAAGCTTGTCTTGCAGCTGGTTGATGGCATTGCGGACGACTACCGGGTTGTAAGTTTTAAAGAGATTTGCACCTATTATAAATAGAATGCCAGCCAATAATTTAAATCTGTATTTTTTAAAATAGGGGAGGAGCGAGCGGAGCGATTTCATAGCTACAAAGAAAACGAAATAAAGCGAATGGGAAATAAAGAATTAGCAGTTTTGCTAATTAGTAAATTAGTAAATGCTTGTGCATATTGGCGAAACTCCTCTGCTCATCTAAATGGGACTGCTCCTTGTATTCAAATTGACTCATTCATTTTCTAGTCTGAAGTAAAGCCACTTGCAGGGACTAGATCCTTTAAAATAGTAGCGAAAAAACGTGCAAGGAACGCGCTACAAGCTCTCGCCAACCGAGGGTTATAGAGGGCTGGTTTATTTTCTGTCCGAAGGTCAGTAGTCATTTGAAATAGTTTATAAATATTGAGCAATAATTGTCAATGCTAAATGAAGGGAAAGTTTTTTTTGCGTTTACACTAAGTCTTGTGTAGATGCCGTTCTGTGAGCTTTTTATTGAAGTCAGTTTTTGAAAATAGTCATTGGGATTGTCGCACAAAAAGCCGTTTACACCGTCTTGAAGAAACTCTTTGTTTTCTCCAACACTGCTAGCTAATACAGGAACACCACACGACATACATTGCTTTAGTTTGAAGGCAGATTTGCCACGATTAAATTCATTGTCTGTAAGCGGTGAAACGCCAATGTCAAATGTTAGGATAGTTTTATAAATGAAATGTTCGTCAAGCCAGTCCAAGTCAAGAGGAGTTTCAACTGAAATGTTTCTGTTTTCTTTGAAGTAAGATTTAATCTCATGCTCCTCTACTTTGTTCGCCACACCAAGCAGTTTGAGTTTTATTGGAAAGTCAATGTCGTGGAGTGCAGGAAAAAATAACTGCGTCAAACTTTGTCGGTGAGCACCGTAATAGCCTACCCAACCAACAGTCAACGTTTTTTCTAACTCAGTTTTTGTCAAGCCGTGGTCAATAACAGGCGAAGTCAATAGAAAAACATTTTGATTAAACTGTCTGATGTAGTCCACAAGTGATTTACTACCTGCCGAACAGGCAGAACAATTTTTCATAAAATAGTGAATTGTCTGTGCTGGTCGTCTTGTATGCTCTGCATCATCAATGTCGTAAAGAGTGTGCTGTGGTCTGAAAAACAAAAGCACTTTTAATGCTGACGTATAAATGCCACTTGTGTGAATTTTCTGAAACACAATTATGGAGTTGATCTTTCTGAAAAGAAGTACAGTGAAAAATGTAAGAATGAAGTTGGTTAAATTTTTAAAGTCATAACCTGGATAGACAATTGAAAAAGTTATGCCGTGTTTTTCCTTGAGTTGTTGCAATGGGAATTTTGCTCTATACCTAACACTTGGCTCGTCCAAGTTGAAATATGCGAACCAGTAAATGTGTTTTATTTCCATTGTCAAAACCAGTTCGCTCTTCGACATATTCCGCAGGGCATGCCGAAGCGTAGATAAAAGTAGATTTTTAATTTAAGATTCTTAGGATAACGCTATAAATCCTTTTCGAGTGCCAAATAATCTCCACAACTGCTGTATAAATAATCTTCTTCTTTCTCTGCTATACCAGCCCTCACTAGATTAGTTAGTAGGTAACTTATCATTGTTTCAGAAAGCTCATTGGTAAAAATATCTTCGACATGATTTTTCAATTTTAGTTTCGACATTTTGGGGACATATTTTTTTTTTTTGAACACCATAAATTTTCTTTTGGCTGTACTTCCAGATGCCTTTCGGAACATCTGGAAGAGCGGAGGTAGTGGACTTCGGTTTTTTGGTTCAACATATATTACTGTTATTCTCATTTTTTAGTTTGATTTCTCTCACCATGATTCGCTTCTTGGTTTCTTTAGATAATGAAGTTTTTTATGAATCTAAATATTTTTATTATGCTCATTAAACCTAATATTTCAATTACCTAATTAGTAGTTTCGTTTACTTTCATAAAATTAAATGAGAATTTTGAACAAATCGAATTTCAATTGTCATTTTTTTGCTAAAAATCAAGTACTTTCACAATTAAATCCTAAAAACAGCTTTTGAATATCATGTCATTGCAGGAACTTAAAATCAAAAAACTACAAGAAAAACTCAAAGCAGCGGCTGAGTTTATGGATGCCAATAAAGCAAAAGAAAATATCCTCACTACCGAAAGTGGCTTGCAATACGAAATACTAGTGGCGGGTAGTGGCACAATGCCTAAATCACATCAAAAAGTAACCGTACACTACGAGGGGCGTTTAGTCAATGGGAAAGTATTTGATAGCTCGTATCAACGCAATAAAACGGCCACGTTTCCTCTCGGCAATGTGATTCAAGGCTGGTCAGAAGCGTTGCAACTCATGCCACTACACGCGAAATATCGACTGTTCATACCGCCTTACCTAGGCTATGGGGAGCAAGGTGCAGGAGCTATCGGTGCCAATGAAGTACTGATTTTTGAGGTAGAGTTGCTCGGTATTTCCTAGATTGATTTATTAAACGAAATGGGAAAATCAATCTGGCATACGATTTGATTATCATAGTTACATAAAGGCCTTTTAAACAAAAAACAAAGCAAGATGAAAAAAATAATGATGATGGTAGTCGCTCTTATTCTAAGTGCCACTGCGGTGAATGCCCAAGCCCCAAAAGCAAATATGCAAGCCAAAAATGCTGGCGGCAAAGGAGAAAATACAAAAATGACGGTAGAAGAAATAGCCAAAAAACGTACCGATGGTATGATTAAGCGATTTGGATTTCCGCAAGATTTGTATGCAAAAATATATCCATTGCAACTAAGCCGTACCAATGAAATGCACAAGGCTAGAGCTACAGAACCAGTAGATAAAGCAGCAATGAAGTCTGCTAGTACTACCTACAAAGCTGGGTTACAAAAAGTTTTAACGCCTACTCAATTCCAACAAGTGAAGCAAGCATGGGCTGAGGCAAGAGCAAAACACAAAGATGGAAGAGGCGAAAAGGCGAAAACCATCGAAGAAGTAGAAGATTAAGTTCGCTAAACTATAAATTGAAGCCATCTCCAAAAAGGGGTGGCTTTTTTTGTTAAATTGTTAGCTTTGCCAAAAAACATCTGCTTGTTTAAAACTTTTTCACTTTCCCTCTTTTTAGTAAGTACCCTCAGTCTATTTGCACAACCCATACTCAAAGGTACTGTTATAGACAAATCAACTCAAGAGCCATTAGGTTTTTGCACCGTAATACTCAAAAACAGCACAGACTCCGGTCTAGTGGTTGCTACACGTACTTCAGCTTTTGGCGAATTTTCTTTTTCATCAATAAAAAATAGCCACTATATACTCGAAGTCAGCTATGTAGGCTATACGACATTTTCAAAAAAAATAACCCTAACGAGTCCGCTGCTGGATGAGAAAATTCAACTTTCGCCAAGTGAAAAAATAATGAAGCAAGTAGAAATTGTTTTTGAAAAGGAGGCGGTAAAAAAAGAAGCCGGTAAGACTACCTACGATCTCACCAAAGCCGTCACTAGCACAGGTGGCACACTCGAAGATGCCTTGCGCAACCTTCCCAATATTAGCGTAGATCAGCGAGGCAGCATCAGCATAGCTGGCAAAAAAAGTGTCACCATTTGGCTCGATGGCAAACCGAGTACTATGGCGCAGGTTGATGTAGGCGCATTTATCAAATCTATACCTGCTGCATCGATAGAACGTATAGAAGTCATCACCAACCCATCTGTAAAGTACGATGCTGCTGGAAGCGGTGGCATCATTCATATCCATCTCAAAAAGGACAAACGAAATGGATTCAATGGCAATCTAGATCTAGGTTATGGATGGCAAACACGAGGGAGTGTGGGGACTAATCTCAATTATCGAAAAAACAAATGGACGGTGTTTGGAAGTTATAATCTCAATCGCAGCTACAGTGGACACAAATACACCGAAGACCGCAGTATCCGCTTGGTTGATTCTTCATTTTACTACTTGATGGAAAACAAGGGCACTGATTACAATCTCGCTAATACAATAAAAGCTGGGGTTGATTTTGCAGCTAATGAAAATACAGTTTGGAGTTTTAGTACTTCCGTGGTGCAAAAAAACTCGAATGGGACGGCAGACACAAAAGGTACCCTACGAGATGCCTCCAGATGCCTCCAAAATCTCTTATTGACAGACAACTATGAAAAAGGCAACACGCTCTCATTAGTCAATGACATAAGTCTGCGGAAAACCCTAGACACCTCAGGTGCGGAAGTAAGTGTGAGCCTTACCCATAGTTATGTAAAAGGGAGCAAACAACCCGGGCTAATCACTAAGGCATTTGACAATCAAATGCAGCCGCTCCTATCAAACAACCTAAACCGAATCACCCCAATCGAAAACAATATTCACAATCTGATTTTTCAATTTGATTTTTCACAGCCTACAAAGTTTAAATCAAAACTAGAAACTGGACTAAAAAACGAAACCAGTTTAACCCAAAACGACTATAAAGTATTTGACAAAATAGGCGATACCTACGCATTAAACACCTTGCTGAGCAATCAGTTTCGTTATACAGAAAATATAGCGGCATTTTATATTCTATTATCTGGCCCACTGGCCAAATGGCTAGATTATGCTGCTGGACTTAGGACAGAGCATTCGTATATCCAAAGTAGTACCGCTTCCGTCAATCGAAATTATGTGAGCTTTTTTCCCAATGCTTCGTTGACAGCGAATTTTGCGGAGGTACATAGCCTTGGCATCACCTACGACAGGCGTATCAATCGACCTACTTTTCAGCTGCTCAATAACTCCATTACCTTCAACGACCCCTATTCTACCTGGCAAGGCAATCCAAATCTAAAACCTGTATTTAGCGATCAGGTGGCCATGAACTATACCCTGATGCAAAAGAAATGGATGCTCAGTTTAGATGCTGGCTACTCCTTTATAGGAGGGAGCTATACCGAAGGCACAAGGCTCGATTCGCTGGGCATATCTCGCTCGCAGTATATCAATGGCTCAACACAACAATCGGCCAATGTGGATCTTTATTTAAAATTCAATTTTATAAAATGGTGGGAGTTGCAGATGAGCCACAGCTATCAACACCAATACTATGCTGCCCTTGCAGGAATCAACAATGGTGCAGTGCGTGGACATCTTTATAATCTATGGGCGAGCTCTACCTTTAAATTTTGGAAAAATGCGAGTGTGCAAGTTTCTGGATGGATGAATACGGGTGGCGTAGGGCCGCAAGGGCGAAGTTTTCCATCGGGCTCAGTGGGAGTAGCTATCAAAAAATCTTTTTTGAAAGACAAACTTACGGTAACCCTCAATGGGGTAAATCTGGCGAACACCATGAATTTCAGATGGGAAATAAACAATGGCGGACTTCATACCTTAGGAGGTTGGCAAGTGCTCAATCGTACCGTGTTTATTAATCTTTCGTATCGCTTTGGTGATAACCAAAAGCTCAAACGCATAGAGCGTGAAACCAATAGTCGATTGAGTGGAAGTGGAGGAAGGTAAAAATTACTCTTTTACAAAACGTTTTACTGCGCTAATTCCCGTCTCTAAATTTTCAATTAGCAAATAATAAATACCACTATCAAGATGGCTGATGCTTATCGTTTGATTCGATTTGCGATGGCCGTTCCATACCATTTTGCCTTGAAAATCGGATATGCTCACCCTAAATGCTTGCGTGCCTATTTCGCTGGCATCAAACGAAATTGAGCTCGAAGCTGGAACCGGATACAACTTTACTAAATTAGTCTTTATATCATTTACACCCGTACAAACGCCACCTGGAGAGAGTACATTCATGCCGCCAAAATTCCACCTATTTACTCCCTGAATAGAGTCTGTTTTTCGAACTGTAAAGCGCAACCAGAGCATGTCTAGCGCATCAGTTTTGACTGCATAGCACCCAAATTGCATAGACGAAGTACCAAAGTAATACCCTCTATAACCTATGGTAGTGCTATCGCTAGAAATGGTTGAAGCAGGGATATAACTTGTAAATGAGGGGAAAATTGGAAGGTAATTCAAATAGCCGTTAAACATTGTACTTGGTACTCTCCTCCAATTCATTCCTTCATCTATCGAAAAGTCAACCACTCCAGCCATTGTAGAATCCTGAAATGTAACAGATGTTTGATAGTCAATCGTAGAATATATAAATGAATGTAAAGGTAGTTTTATAATGCAGCTGCTGTTGATGCTGTCCACAAAAGCAGTATCGGTTTCAAAAAAAACACCTCCTAGCGCTGTCCCCGAGTCGCTCAGCACTTTCCAATTTCCTCTCGGGTCAATGATACTATCGCTATAAAAATATTGATTTATTTGCGCAGTATCGCTAAAGTCCACGGTATAGCTTTTTTGCGCAAAAAGAGAAGAGCTAATGAGGGCAAATAGAAGTAGTAGTTTGTGCATCATTTTTTTTCTTTAAAATTAAAGAATAGCCCACGGTAAAGTGTCACACGATTGTCATTTAACAAAAACATAAAAACCCCTCTCATTGCTGAAAGGGGTTTTTGAAAACTTTTAGTTGACTAGGATTAAGCCTCAGCTACTACGTGGATGAAACGTCTGTCTCTAGCTCCTTTGGTAAACTTTACTTTGCCTTCTATCATCGCATAGATAGTATGGTCCTTACCTATTCCCACTCCGTTGCCAGGGTGAAATGCAGTACCACGCTGTCTGATGATGATATTGCCCGGTATAGCCACTTGACCTCCGTATAATTTGATTCCCAATCGCTTACTTTCGCTATCGCGACCGTTTTTTACTTTTCCTTCGCCTTTTTTATGTGCCATGACTTATCTTTTTTGATTGATTAGTTTCTTAATAAATTATCCTATCGACTCGATAGCGATTTGTGTTAAAGATTGACGGTGACCGTTCAATTTTTTATATCCTTTTCTTCTTTTCTTTTTGAAGATAAGTACTTTATCACCTTTTAGATGATGAAGAATGGTTGCCTTTACAGCTACTCCAGCTACCGTAGGCGTACCTACAGTCACGGTGCCATCGGCATCAGTCAAAAGCACTTTATCAAACGATATAGCGTCTCCTTCATTTCCTTCTAAGCGGTGTACATACAATTTCTGACCTGCTTCGGTCTTGAACTGCTGTCCTGCTATTTCTACTATTGCGTACATTTTATTTCTATTTTGGGTTGGCAAAACTACATTTAATTTCAGAATTACCAAAAAATTCTTTCAGCTCTTTTTTTTATCCCCTCTTTTTTAGCGTTTATCAGCTTGATGTGATGATAAAAACACAGCTGAATCTCCCGATTGCTTTTGCACCAAATAGGGGAATCGTCCGCTTAAACTCATAAGAGTTGATAATAGATTTCGTTTTGGCAAATATAAATGTGACCTTTGCGCCCTTTGCGTTTGCACAAAAAAAAGTAAACAAAATGATTAACTATACTACATGCAATTTGAAAAGCTCAACATAATACAGCCTATACTAAAGGCACTCAAAGAACAAAACTACGAATCGGCAACCCCGATTCAAATCAAAGCGATACCCGCCATTTTAGCTAAAAAAGATATACTCGCTAGTGCGCAAACGGGCACTGGCAAAACGGCTGCCTTTGCTATACCTATCTTACAACAACTGGTAGAAGACAAAAGCAATGCCGCATCACTCCATCGCATTCGCGCATTGATCATCACCCCTACTCGCGAACTAGCGATTCAAATAGGCGAAAACTTCACCTACTATAGCAAACATATCGGTATCAAAAATACGGTCATTTTTGGTGGAGTGAACCAAGCGGGACAAGTGGACAAAGTAAAACGAGGCGTAGATGTACTGATAGCCACCCCAGGGCGTTTGCTCGATTTGATGAATCAAGGTTATGTATCGCTAAACTATATCAACTATTTTGTACTCGATGAAGCTGACCGTATGCTCGATATGGGCTTCATCCACGACATCAAAAAAGTAATCGCCAAATTGCCTGTAAAACGACAAACGCTTTTCTTTTCGGCTACATTGCCCGCAGATAGTGTCAATTTAGCCAAAACGATACTTACCGATCCTGAAACTATAGTGGTAAGCCCAGTATCATCTACTGCCGAAACTATCCAACAATATCTTTATTACACTAACAAGGCAACCAAAAAGGAATTGCTTTTTTACATCTTGGAAGATAAACGTATAGACCAAGTGTTGCTTTTCTCTAAAACCAAACATGGTGCCGATAGAATAGTAAAAAATCTCACGGCAAACCACATTTCAGCCCTAGCCATACATGGCGACAAAGCGCAAAATCAACGCCAAAATGCACTTAATAAATTTAAGGCAAAGGAGGTGCGTGTGCTTGTAGCTACGGATATCGCAGCACGGGGCATCGACATAGATAAGCTATCGCATGTGATCAACTACGACATACCCAATGAACCAGAAACCTATGTGCACCGTATAGGCCGCTCAGGTAGAGCAGGTGAAGAAGGGGTGGCTATATCGATGTGCGAACCAGAAGAAAACGATTTTGTAAAAGACATCGAACGACTCATCAAGCAACGTATAAATGTGGTAGATCAACATCCTTACCCGCAAACAGATGCCCCCATGAATGCAAGAGAAAAAAAGGAGTTTGAGAAAGAAAAAATGAAGGTAAAACAAGCTTTTTTTGAAGCAAAACGTAAACGAGAAGGTACTGCGCATACTAAATTTAAAAAGAAGTAATCCTGATAGAAAAAGTACCGACCCCTCCAACAAAACTTAAATTCCGATTACATTTTGAGATTCTTCTTACATTCGCAAATTATTTTTTAGCCTAAACGCAACTATAAACATACTCCATGATTCGAATTACCTACCTTTTTTTAGGTCTGTCTATATTGATTACGCTCCATGAATTGGGGCATTTTTTAGCGGCTCGTTATTTCAAAACTAGAGTCGAAAAGTTTTATTTGTTTTTTGATTTCTTATTTCCTTTTCCGGGCTTGCTCAATTTCTCTTTGTTTAAAAAGAAAATTGGCGATACAGAATACGGCTTAGGTTGGTTTCCGTTTGGTGGCTATGTAAAAATAGCAGGCATGATAGATGAAAGCATGGACGAAGAGGCCATGAAACTCCCACCCCAGCCCGATGAATTTCGTTCTAAGCCCGCTTATCAACGGTTGATTATCATGCTAGGAGGTATTATCGTCAATGTACTTTTGGCCTTTTTTATCTATGCCATGATTTTGCTTAAAACAGGCGAAGAAAACATACCGATGAGCCATGCGCAATATGGCTTTATCGCAGATTCGCTAGCCCAATCTATCGGTCTCAAAACGGGCGATAAACTCCTGGGCTACGATGACAAAACATTTGAAAGTGCATCTGTGCCTGTAGTCAAAGATTTGCTACTCGACAATGCCAAGGTACTACACATAGCACGTGATGGACAAAAGCTAGATATTAGTATCCCTACTTCAGTTTATTCCGCTATTATAGGTGGCGAAGGCAAAGTAAGCTTTTTGAAGCTCGCTTTCCCTAGCGATTTGGATAGTATCTTTCCTGAATCGCCACTGCATGCTATAGCCCAAAAAAATGACAGAGTGATCGCACTAGCGGGACAAGAAATCCGTTTTTTTGCAGAAATGAGTCCAGTACTACAAGCCAATGCGGGTAAGGAAGTGAGTATCTCCCTTTTGCGTGGTGATGACACGATACAGTCGCAGATAAAAGTAGCGGAAGACGGTTTTTTGAAAGTGACAGCTAAGCCCATTACGGATTATTTTAAAATAGAAAAAAAGGAGTATAATCTATTGACTTGTTTTCCTGCTGGAGTGATGCACTCCTGGGAAGTGCTGAGCGACTATGTAAAACAGTTTCGTATTATTTTTTCGCCAGAACTGAAAGGCTACAAGCAGCTTGGTGGGTTTGCATCTATCTCAAAACTCTATCCCGATGAGTGGAATTGGATAGCCTTTTGGAACAGTACCGCATTTATCTCTATTCTACTGGCATTTATGAATCTATTGCCCATACCGGCATTGGATGGCGGTCATGCGCTCTTTACGCTTGTAGAAATGGTGACTGGTCGAAAACCAAACGACAAATTTCTGGAATATGCGCAGGTGGTAGGTATGGTTATTTTGTTTGGGTTGATGATCTATGCCAATGGCAATGACCTCTTTAAATGGCTCACGCATAAATAGCAGAAACTAAGACATTAACACGAGAAAGGTGTGGATTTTATCCACTTGCCCTCCCTATTTTCAATGAACTAAATCATACGATGGTTTAATCGTATCGCTTTTCTACTAATCTTATATAAATTTGATGTTCACTAGAGCTTTATATATGAGCAAAAAGGTTACAAATCAAAAGGCTATCATCATAGGTGCCTCATCGGGCATAGGCAAAGAGCTGGCTATCGAGATGTCGAAACGAGGATTTAAACTCGGTCTTACGGCTCGCAGAACGAACCTGCTCGAAGAGTTGTCGAAGCTCTGTGTGAGTGATACCTATATCGAATACATGGATGCCGCCAACCATGATGAATCGCGCGCTATTCTCGAAAAACTCATCGATCGGATGGGTGGAGTAGATATTATCATTTATAATGCGGGCATAGGCGAATCGAGTGGCAAATGGGAAAAGGAAAACCAAATGCACCAAGTGAATGCAGTAGGCTTTGCGGCTATTGCCAATTTTGCTTTCAATTATTTTAAGACAGAAGAGCGAACGGGACAAATCGTAGGAATATCTAGTGTAGCGGGTGCTAGAGGTATGCGTCATGCGATTGGCTATGGAGCTACCAAGGCGTTTATGTGGAACTATATGCAAGGGCAGCGACACAAGGCCGTGAAAGAAAAATTGCCGATAACTATCACTGATATTCGACCAGGATTTATCGATACCGATATGACCAAAGGGCAAAAAGGTATGTTTTGGGTACAACCTGCCGAAAAAGCAGCAAAACAAATCACCGATGCCATTATCAACAAACGAAAAGTAGCTCACATCACGCACCGATGGGCATTGATGTCGGTAATTTTTAAAATGATGCCAGATTTTCTCTGGCACCGAAGTTAATTTTCTTTAGCCCACTTGTCGTGGATGTTTGTAAACAAACGACTCCAGCGTACTTTGTGAAACAAATCTGCATTGTAGTCCAAACTCAACCAGATAAACCATGCCTTGCCTACAATATGGTCTTCGGGTACAAAACCCCAATAGCGCGAATCTTGCGAGTTGTGACGATTGTCGCCCATCATCCAGAAATAGTTGAGCTGGCAGGTATAGGTGGTAGTCTCCGTACCGTTGATAAAAAACTTACCGTCTTTTTGTTCCAGTTTATTGCCTTCATAAATCTCGATGATACGCTTATATTGTAGTACAGTACTATCATTGAGCGTAAGTACTGTGCCTTTAGCAGGTATAGTGATAGGCCCAAAATTATCTACATTCCAATTGTAGTATTTGAAATTATTGGGAAAAATAGCCTCGATCATACTCTCGTTTTGGTTTTTAGGATAGCTAAAAGGAGAAATACTCACCACCGATGCAAAACCTTTGAGTTTTTCGGTCATCCCTTTTTCCATCAGATACACCTTGTGCCCTGGAGGCATACCATTAAATCTTGATGATATATCTTCAAGCCCAAACTCATCGAGATTGTCGTTTGAAAACTGCATATTGTCTTTGAAAACAACTGTATAGGGGAGGTATATATGCTCTGGCTCGTAGGCTTTCTTATCATTGATAAAAAGCACACCATCCTTTACTTCCAATTTATCATTAGGTACAGCCACACAGCGTTTAATATAGTTTTCGCGCTTATCTACTGGTCTAGCTTTGATATGATATTGCGTACGCACCGCTTCGGCTGGAGTCATATTGCGGATACCTTGCTGATTGAGCTGGTATGCGGCATAGCGCAATAAATCGTAGTAGGACATTTCTTGCTTTTCCAAAGCCACAGTATCTCCTGCCGGGAAATTGAATACCACCATATCATTACGCTTCACTTTTTGCAAGCCGGGCAATCGATAAAAAGGGAATTTTACCCATTCCAGATAGGCAGGCACATTGAGCGAGGGGATAGTATGGTGAAAAAAAGGGATAGCTAAGGGAGTCATGGGAACACGCGCTCCGTAGTGAAATTTACTCACAAATGGGAAGTCGCCCACAAGTAGGGTTTTTTCCATAGAAGGTGTAGGAATAGTATAAGGCTCTGCCACAAACGTTCGAATCAAAAAGGCTGCCAACACAGCAAAAATAATCGCATCGGCCCATTCGTGTGGTTTAGATCGTTTGTAGGGCTTCTGCCCTGGCTTTAGCCCATCTGGCGATATGTACGAAATGTCTTTGTGGTAAGCCAGCCATGGCCAATAAATAGGCGCACCTATGGTAGCCCCCACAGAATCTAAAAACGTAAACCGACCATGCGCAGCGGCTAGTCTTGTCATTTGCCCCGCCCAATAAAACCAGTTGACCCCAGGCACAAAAAGCCAAAAGGTCCACCAAGTAGGCTGCCCTACAAGTTTATACCACTCGAAAGAAGAAACAATGGGAATCCATGCTTTCCAAGCAGGAATGCCGAGTTTTGAAAAAATCTTTTGAAGTCCGATGCGTGTACCTACAAAGTACACTAACATGATGAGGATTATTTTTAATAGCATATTAGTTGTTGTAAATAGTGATATTCTTGTGTAAAGCTAATTTTTCCTTTAAAATCATCTTTGGTATTTACTATTTTTATATTAAAACCAGTTGTGTAGCTGTTTTGATATAGGTGAAACGTTTGTTTTATCGAAACCTATTTTAGGTATTAGCCGCAAAAATGCACATCATACGCGATAAAAGCCAACCGAAGCGCAAAAATGACTAGCCCAAATCAGAAAAATACTGTCTTGTCCTGAAATAGGTTTACCTGTCTCGCGTCCTCGTTTAGCGCAGCGTAACGAGGACGAGAGACAGGTAGAAAATGAGAAAGATTATTTATATTCGAGTGCTAGAAACTTTTGTGGATTGAAAGATTTAATCGAATTGAATGAATAATGATTTATTCGTTAAAAACGAAAAGAGAGGTGCATCCTCGTTACGCTGCGCTAAACGAGGACGAGAGAGGG
>CALAYL010000021.1 GCA_937894725.1 uncultured Bacteroidota bacterium | reverse complement strand
TTTCTTTTTTATGCACCAAAGACAGCCAGAAGCCAAAAAAAATGGGGTATTATCATAGGGCTTTTTATTTTTTATGCCTTTCTAGTCAAAGAAAGTGTAGTCTTCTATTTGCCGATTTTTTGTTTTTATTTTTGGCAACATAGAAAGGATAAAAGCTTGGATTTATTTTGGAAATACCTAGTTATATGCTTAGGATTTTGCTTCTCATTCTTAATGCTGGCTTATACCCTAAAAACGGGCAATCCATTTTTCAAGTTGATGGCTGTAGAGTCTGGTCCCACTGCTAGCGATTGCAACTATGCTGGAGCTGATTGGTGGACAATTTTAAATAGAATCAGTTGGCAGCCTTTTGTATTTATTAGTCAAGATTACAGCTTTGCCTACCTCTTTTTGTTTAGTGTTTTACACCTTTGTCAATACAGTAGAGATACTTCAAAAAAAGAGTTGTTTTTTATGCAATATCTTTTAGTCACCCTAGTGCTGTGGTGGGTAGGCAGCCAAGGCATCTCTAGCTATAATCCTGTTTCATTAGTACATAGAGTTTGGTTGCCTCTATTAGTACCTATGGCTATAAATGCAGCTTCATTTGTTTACATGGTGATTAACGGATCAATAAAAAATAAACTTTATACAGTGTATTTACCCTCCCTGCTATTATGGGGTTGTACCATATTGTCTATTTTCTATACTATAAATCTTTTTACATCTACAGGAATAGGTGGCATAGATAATTTTATATCTATTGTGATTTGTTACACCACACTCATAGCTTTTATACTTACTTGTACATCATTTAAACAAGTAGTAGATTTTATTCCAAATTTAGATATGATGTTGTTTGTGTTAATTATAAACATCCCCTTGAAAGGGTGCATTAATCATTTGCAATACAAATATTATAGCATCAGAAATGGTGAGATAAGTAGCTATGAGTCCGAAAAAAATAGCATATCATTTTTGTTGGAGCAAAAGCCAAAGAGAGTTTTGACTGATTATTGGATAGCAAAGGGCTATCAAATATACACAGGCTATGGTGTCAAGTATCCTTTCAAAAACTATACGGAGGTAGATACTATCTATGACGACACATATCTACTGCTTAATAAAACGATGCAATTGGAATTAAGAAAAAATATCAATGAAACGAGAATTTTCACTTCTGCTAAGAATAGCATTCCTGACTTTGTGTTAGCACCTCAAGACTATGGCTTTAGTTTGATTAAAGAAAACGAGACGAATCTATTGTACTATAAAAAATAGACTTAAATATGAGCTATAGATTAAAATATTTTTTGGTTGGTATGTATGCCCTTATCATGCTATCGGGTTTGTTTGTGTTTAATGAATCTATGAGTTATGAAAGCTACACACTGCATACCAATCATAAATGGGAGAGTGGCAAAACCAAGCTCCAACGAGGGGTAGTGGCTACATGGTGTATGATGTTTGCAAAAGCAGGGTTGAGTAGAAATCAACTAAATATTGGTGCTTGGCAGGGGTATCAAGAATTGGTTTATAAACAAAAAATAAATCCTAAAAAAATCTCGTTTGATTGTAAATCGAGAGGAAAGTCTTTTTCCTTTTTTACAAATAAGAATGAAGGCATTTCTGAAGGTATCTATTTTAATTATAAAGAGGATAGCGTATGTTGTCTATTCTCTATAGATAGTACTGGTAAATTTAGCTCCACAACAGATTTTTCGATAGGTAAGATGCTGTCTAATGATAAATGGAATAGAATAGTAGTCGTAAATAAGCACGATTCTTTGATACTTATCATTAATGACAAAAAAGTGATAAGCTGGAAAGACAACAATCAAAAGGAGGTGAACATTGGATTTAGGGGAGGAAATCAAGACGTGTGGATAGATGATGTGAAGATGGAAACTAAAAAGGGAGTAACCGTTTTGTTAGATGATTTTAGCCCTCCCTTCAAAGTGCATTTTTTATCAATCTTTGTATTTCTTTTTATTTTGATTGTTCATTTCTATAATAAAAACTCTCCTAATATTTTTTTGGTATTATGCTCTTTATCATTAGGCTATATATTATGCTATGTCGTTTATTTTTGGTATTTATCATCTTTGTACCCACAGTCAGATAATTATATAGATTTCAAAGGTGTAAACTATAAAATCGAATCTGAAACAGAGGTCTGCCAGCGAATAGCCAAACAATTTGATTTGGATACATCGCTATATCAAAAGAGAGTAATTTTAATGATAGGCACTTCGCAAACATGGGGTGCAGGCACATCTTCCTTTGGCAAAACTTACCCTGAAATTTTGCAAGACAGTCTAAACAAACACTTTTTAGATTCTTCGTATCTAGTAATAAATACGGGCATTCCAGGGTCAGAATCCAGCAAATTGCTTTCCTTTTATAAATCAAATTGGCTGAAGTACAAACCTGTGATGACGATTATAAACTTATCTACCAATGATTATGATACTACCTTGTTTAAGAAAAGCATACATGAGTTTTTAGCTATCAATGATTCTTTAAAAATCAAAACAGTACTAATAGCCGAACCAAATGATTTGCTGCATACTCCTAGATTAGCTTATAATCATCAATTGCTCAAAAGTATGGCAAGCAAATTTCATAATGTACCCGTCATAGAATTGCAATCGTATATGGATAGCTGCCACACAAAGGGCTTTCTTTGGTGGGATTATGTACACCCGACAGATTATGGATACGAACTCCTTGCTGGTTATATTTTCCCTATTTTAAAAGGAGAACTAGAATGTAAAAAAAAATGAGCTATAACCCCCCTTTCTCAAAAATCTTTACGGCAAATCATACTTATCAAACTTCAAATAAGGATTCTCAAATTCCAAATCCTTGAAGTGAATGAGTTTCCAAGCCCCCTCACTATATTCTAAAGCTGTCATATTTTCGACCCAGTCGCCACTGTTCATATAGATTACAGATCCGGCATCGGTAGTTATCGTTTTTATCGTAGGCAAATGTATGTGTCCATTCACCACATAGTCGTACCCATTGTCGATAGCTATATTGGCCGCAGCTACTTCATAGTCACCAAATTTTTTAACACCTCGCTTTGTGGCATCCTTCACTGCTTTTGTAAAATTGACATACTCTTTTCCAAATACAAATCGTACGCCATTGATGAGCTTATTTATTAATATCAACAACTCATAACCTGTGTTGCCCAGCTTAGCTAACCAACGCGAACCCCGCATGCTCACATCAAAAATATCACCATGAAAAAACCAATGCTTCTTTCCATCTAAATCTAATACCAGTTTATCTTCGAGGTCTATATTGCCGAGATGTATGCCGCTGTATTTCCTAAAAAGTTCATCATGATTGCCCGTGAGATAATGCACCTTCGTACCACTGCTCGCTAGTTTAAATACACGCTGCAACACTTTGGCATGTGAATTAGGAAAATAGTACGAACGAAACTGCCAGATATCAATAAAATCGCCATTTATGATGAGTATCTCAGGGTCTATAGACTTCAAGTATTTATTCAATTCTTTAGCCTTGCAACCCAAAAATCCTAGGTGCACATCCGAGATGACAACTACTTTTACTTTTCGTTTTATGGCTTCACTCACAGTATCGATTTTATTTGTTGTTCGAGATTGCGTATGTCTATAAATCTATGAAAAATCGTGCCATCTTGTTTGATTAATACAAATGTGGGGGTATAAACGACAAAAAAGTAATTAGCATCGTTTTTTTCTTTTTCATTTTTAACCATCTGAATGTTTGTCCAGGGCAGCTTTTGCATGGCCACATACTTTTTCCATTCAGCTGTGTTATCTGCTATAGATACACTAAAGATGCCAAATCCTTTATTACCATACCGTTCATAGAGTGTTTCGAGTCTTGGCAGCGCATCTGTGCAGTGAGTACAGCTTGGCTCCCAAAAAATCAACAACGTAATTTTCTTTTTTTCTAAAAATGAATACAAGGATTGTGGCTTCCCTTGAATATCCAAACCCTTAATGTCTTTTGTTTTTTGCCCTGGCATGATGACCGCAACCTCTTTCATTTGCGACTGTAATACCAAATCATCAACTAGACGAATATTACCACTTTGTAGAAACAAAAATCGATTTAGTTGATTCTCTCTTTGCGATAAAACCAAAAATCGAAATAGCTGACGATTTGTATATAAATAATTTTTTTGAGGCAAATCGCTATTTTCAATAATGGCTAAAAGTGAGTCTATGTCAGCAATAGAGGTATCCATCAAATTAGCTACATAGCCCATATATGTATCGTCAAAAATGGGTAGTTCGAGTAAACTCACATTATCAAGAGGAAGACTTGTGAGATAGTTAAGTTTCATCATCCTCTTTAGATTTATCACTGTGTCCACTTCGGGCTTCGATGCCCAAGACTTAATGCTACAAAGTGTTTTGTTTACATAGGTCTGTGGCGTGTAGATTCCGATTTGCTTTATGTTTTGTGCCAAACCCTTTATCAAGGGTCGAAGGTAAAAGTCCTGACTATCTGTTTGACTATAGTATGCTAAAATTTCAAAGATAGCAGACTCGTAATATTCTACGGACTGCCTGAAAAGCTTGAACGCATCGTTTTCATTAGAATTTTCTATCCAAATTTTATCTTGGTTTTGATATTGGTTTTGGATTCTAATTTGTGGTTCATCGGGCGATAAAAAAACCTTGTATCGCACTTTGCCGATGATAAGATAATACAGCCCATGCGAATGTATATGTTTATCTAAAGTATAAGCCCCATACGTATTTACATCGGCCGAATCGAGTGAAAACGACTGTGACTGTGTATAAGCGCGCAGATACACCTTAGCAGGTATTTCTCCTTGCTCTGAGGGCAAGATTTGCCCATGGATAGTGGTAGCCATTAGTTGGTGACAAAACAAAAATGACATCAACACTAAAAAAGGAAGCATTAATGTATGTGTTTTGTTCATGTTATCTTGCTTTCTTTTGAAAAAACAAACTACCTAAAGATTGCCCTATTCCTTGCATCGATCTAAAATTGAGCGGAAATTCTAAAAAAACATGCAGCATGCTTAATAGCAATAATGCTTCTAAACCGAGCATATAATCCACATAATACAGCACTACACTTCCCACCCAGAGTATAGCAGTAGCTATGAGCCAAGGTTTCGGCACTTGGTGCCATTTAATTACGGATGTTTTTGAAAACCAATTGAGATAGTGGTAGGTGTATGCAAATGCAATCAAACGCATCACGGCTATGCCAGCATTTGATGTAAACAAAAGATCTATGGTAGGATTTTCGACACCGCCTAATTTTAATAAAATCTGATTAAGCATAGCAAAGGGCGTAGCTACTAAATTTTCTTTGGCATAAGCTGTCACATGATAAAAATCGAAGGTAGGTTGAATCACAAAAAATGAAGTAGCACATAGCCCAAACACCAGCACAGACAATAGTCCTGTCATGCTTTTGTTTTTTAATGCTCCTTGAATAATAAAAAGCGCAGTAAACAAAAACACATGAATAATGGTAGGCATAAGTATGGCAAAAACAAGAATAAACATACCTACTTTTTGAAATAGCATACCTATCAAAAATGCAATGGCCACAGTCGCAAATTTGTATATGAAACCATCAAACAAAATCATGCCTAGCGCACTAGCAAATGCAAGAAACAGCACCAAGGCTGTACTTTCAATAGAGACATCCGTAAATACAAATGAAAATGAAACCAACAAAAGACAAAGCAACGCCAACAAAACATAATCGTACCTACCGGTGGCAAAATAATTGCGCTTGTGTAGCCAACCTATCTCAGTAAGGTAGTGCAGTGGCCCTAGCACTGCGTACGAAAACAAAAACAGTTCAAATGGAATAATGTATGCCACCACACAGGATAGCAACATCAACGCGATATTTAGTATGTCAATTTGTTTTACGGTCATAGGCCAGGTATGTTAGGCATTACACCCATCATTTCTTTTTGTATGTGCTGCTCGGCTTTTTCCAGTGCTTCATTTATCGTGTTGGTGAGCAAAATCAAAGAAGCACCTTCATCCGTTTTGTACGCTATGCTTTTTATCTTTCGATTGCCCGACACTACGATTTTCAAAAAATCATTTTCGGTTTCGATCTCCGTCTCGTCTAGCTTTTGCTTTACGGCTTCCATCTTAGCTTTCAGCTCACCTACCTGTTTCATTTGATCAAAAAAACCCATATCTATCTTTAATTTATTTTATCAAAACTTTACGCCTTCATATTGTCAAATTGTAGTGCAAATCCTACATCATGCTTACGACAAAGCGACATGACCTCCTGTAAATCGTCTATTTTTTTGCCCGTTACTCGCACTATATTGTCCATCTGAGCTGCTTGTACTTTGATACCACTATCTTTTATATTCTTTACGATTTTTTTCATAGCATCTTTATCCAATCCATTTTTAAAGCGAACTTCCTTTTTTATCATAGCACCAGAAGCGTAGTGCTCTTTACTTACATCAAATGCTCGAGGATCGATACCTTGCTTGCCTGCTCTCGATATTAAGATATCAATGATTGCATCTAGTCGCATATCATTTTCGGTAGTGATATTGAGCACTAAATCTTTTTTGTTGAAATCAATTTCTGATTTTGACCCATGAAAATCATATCGGTTCAAAATCTCCTTCTTGGCTACATTCACCGCATTTTCAGCTGTTTGCGCATCTATCTTACTTGCTATATCAAAACTTGGCATCGGGTATTTTGGTTATGTTTCCACGAAAATACACTTTTGTTTTTTTTAATTCTACTTCTTTTTGTTCTATATTTCAATAATATAAAGTATCTCTATTTTTTCTTTAAAATTTGTATTTTACGAAACATTGTAACATATTTGCTCAGCGCAATAAAGTTGTCGCCATATTCCAATCTATTATTTATTGATTTTTATTTTTTCTTTTAAGGAACATACTCCTGTGTACACCTCACCTTTTTATTTCTTAATCTAACACTATCTAAATGTACGACATTCTTAGTTTGAATGACATGCCCCCTGCAGAACTTGCTACTGTAGCTCAACAATTCAACATAAAATTAGACCCTTCGGTCGAAAAACAAGACCTCATCGAGAGCATACTCGTGGCACAGTCGAAGGCTGAAAAAAATAGCAGCGATGATGCTACAAAAAAAACCCGCACTCGCAAAATCATCGTAAAACAATCCAAATCAGATACACCCATAGAGGATACACCTATAGAAGCAGAGGGGAAAGAACTGCCCGTACAAGAAGTAACCGTATCTGAGGCAGAACAAGTGGTGGAACAAAAGATCGAAAAACCAACTAAGCCCATTCGTCAAAAAGCAACTCGCACACCTAAGGTTGATAAAGCAGCTGAACAAACTACAGCATCAGAAATTGCGCCTACCGAAATTGCACCATCTGAAAAAACGAAGGAAGAATCAAAGAATACAGAAAATGCAGGTGCTAAACCGCAAGAGGAAAAATCAACTACACAAGAAAATAAACAGCACGAGAGAAAACAACATCCTCCACATCAAGAACGCCAGCAAAAGAATAACTCGCAAGAGGAGAACGCTGCAAACAACACAAACAACAACAATCCGAATAACACTAATCCGAACAACGAAAATCAAAATAGACATCGCCAAGGACAAGACATCTTCAATGTAGAAGTGGATGCTATTATCGAGGGCGAAGGTGTGCTAGAATTGATGCAGGATGGCTACGGATTTTTGCGTTCGTCTGACTATTCTTATCTCTCATCGCCTGATGATATATATGTGTCGCCATCGCAAATCAAAATGTTTGGTATCAAAACGGGCGATACCATCAAAGGCTATGTACGACCTCCAAAAATAGGTGAAAAATATTTTGCTTTGATAAAAGTGGATACCATCAATGGTCGTACACCCGATGAGATTCGCGATAGAGTTTCGTTTGAATATCTCACACCACTTTTTCCACATGAACGACTAAATCTTACGACTACACCTACTGGTCTTACGACTCGTATGATAGATCTTTTTACACCCATAGGTAAAGGGCAAAGGGCCATGATTGTAGCCCAACCTAAAACGGGAAAAACTACTATCCTAAAAGATATAGCAAATGCCATAGCAGCCAATCATCCTGAAGTATATCTCATTGTGTTGCTCATAGACGAACGACCAGAGGAGGTGACTGACATGGAACGCAGTGTACGAGCAGAGGTGATAGCTTCAACATTCGATGAGCCAGCCGACAAACATGTGAAAGTAGCCAATGTAGTACTTCACAAAGCCAAGCGACTCGTAGAGTGCGGCCACGATGTCGTAATCGTTCTCGACTCTATCACACGTTTAGCCCGAGCGTACAATACGGTATCGCCATCATCAGGCAAAGTGCTCTCGGGAGGTGTAGAAGCCAACGCTATGCAAAAACCAAAACAGTTTTTTGGAGCAGCCCGAAAAATAGAAAATGGCGGCTCACTCACCGTCATCGCTACTGCACTTATCGATACAGGCTCTAAGATGGATGAAGTGATTTTTGAAGAGTTTAAGGGTACCGGAAATATGGAACTCCAACTCGACAGAAGACTCGCCAACAAGCGTATCTATCCAGCTATTGACGTGACTGCATCTAGCACCCGTAGAGATGATTTGCTTCTTGAAAAAGAGGTAGTGGGCAAAATGAATGTATTGCGAAATTATATGGCCGATATGAACACCGAAGAAGCGATGAGCCTATTGCTCAAACACATGAGAGGCACCAAAAATAACGATGAATTTTTAACTTCGATGAATTCGTAAGTAGATAACATAATTGCTATTTTATGAAAAACAAGTATGTAAGCTTTGTTTCAGACGAGCATTTATTGACCTGTGTGGGCAATCTTCATAAGGCATATTTGAAGGCAAAAAACAACCTTACCAAAAAGAATTTTTATTCTAATAAGGTAGATACTATCAAGCTGGCTTTTGATGCAAAATTTAATAACCTTGATGAAGAGAGTCTTATTCAATCTGAAATATTAAGACAGATTGATAAGTCAATAAATAATTCTATTGGCACCTTTCATGAGCAAATTTTAGGTGGAATAAAAGGGTTTGAGGTAGGAAAACTAAGCGGGTTCGATATAAAAGCTAAGGACAATACGTTGTTTGCTGATATTAAAAACAAACATAACACAATGAATAGCAGTTCTGCTGAGAGTCTGTTTCAGAAGTTATCACGTTATGCAGATGACTACAAAAAGCGAAATGCTACTGGGTTCAAATTTTAGCTAAGAATAGCTTTATTGAACGTTGGAGTGGCGAAATAAATGGAAAGGAGTATAGTCACAGCAGAGTATATAAAATATCTGGCGACCAATTTTACGCTTTGCTTTCTAAACAAGAAGATGCGTTGCTTCAGCTATACAGCGTTTTGCCAAAAGCTATAAATGATTACTTGCACTCATTAGAACAGAATAATTCAATCGTTGAAAATTCTGCCATAGCAGAAATAAAGTTTGAAATAGCCACATCTAAGCGTAGTATTTTAGACCAAATAACTTTTGAAAATTACAGTTACTATTTAGGTTTTGACAAGTTGTAATATTTATTGAGGAATTTTACTATTGAGTAACCCACTTCTCTGCCTAAATTTACTGGTACTGCATTCCCAATTTGTTTATATTGCTGAGCAATAGAGCCTTCAAACTTCCAATCATCGGGGAAAGTTTGAATACGAGCATATTCCCGCACTGTAAATGGACGAGTTTCTTCGGGATGGCAACGTTCGGTCTGCTTTTGGGCAGGGCTGCAAGTCAGCGTAAGACAAGGTTCATCCCAGCCTATTCTACGAGCAATTCCAGTTTTACCTCCTCCAAGTAGAAAGCTTCCTCCCATAAACGATTTTTGAATATCAAGAGGTAGGTCACGCCAATATCCTTTAGGAGGTACTAAATCCAAGACTTCAATTTTACTTTTAGGATATTTTGCCCCAGCTGATTTGGGTACATTACTTTCAAACAATTCACCCTTTTTTAGTGCATCTCTTAGATTATAAATCTTTTTGTAAGGTTTTGGATATTCATATTTTAAGTCAATATCCTTTCTTATACCAACTAAAATTAATCGTTCTCGTTTTTGCGGCACTTTATAATGTATAGCCTTCAATATCTGCACAGGAACTACATTGTAGCCGATTTCATCTAAAATAGACATCATTCCTTGCAGTGTCTTTCCATTTTCATGGCTCAATAAACCGCGAACATTTTCACCAATACAAATTGGTGGATTTACTTCTTTCACCACTCTTGCAAATTCATAAAAGAGTGTTCCACGAGCATCAGCAAGACCTAGCTTTTTGCCTGCATAACTAAATGCTTGACATGGAAAGCCTCCAGTAACAACATCAATTTGGTTTTGGTATTCCGAAAAACTAAAATCTCGAATATCACCTTCCAAAACTTTCCAATTGGGGCGGTTTTTACGGAGAGTTTGACAAGCATATTTATCAATTTCATTTAGTGCAACACATTTCAAGCCCGCTCTTTCCATACCAATAGCCAAGCCGCCAGCTCCAGCAAAAAGCTCTAATACCTTATATTCATTTTCGGGTTCTACAAAATTAGAAAATGGCTCACAAGTATCTTGTCTAATGAAATTAGAAAATACTGTTTCAACTTCAGATTTTCTATAAACACGATAATTGCTCATAGGCTCACGAATAGCACATAACTTCCCCTCTCTATCCCAACGCCTAAGCGTTTCCTTGCTTTTACCTATTAACGCTGATGTTTCAGTCAAGGACAAATATTCACTCATAACCAAGTTGTTTAACCTTATACAATGGTTACAAATTTATGACAAAATCTTATATCTCAAAACTGTCAAAACCCCAACTGCTAACTTAGTAGAATACGCTTTACCAATCTCAAACGCTCCCTCATACGATTTCGTATTTCTCTGCCTTTTTATCTCTGATTTATACCAAAAAAACACAAACTCAAGCTTGATTTTAGAATCAGAAGTGGACTCAAACAGGGCAACCTCCTCTTGTAAAATAACGACATCAATCTCTTTCCATTTTTTTTAAAAGACAATAAACTTGTTGGTTAACTAGGTCAGAGAAATGTTCCTCCAAATTGAAAAAATAGTGATATACTTAAGTTCAAACCAATCTACTAAAAGGCAATTCCTGTTTTTCCACCTACTAAAAAAAACAAAATGAAAAAAATTATCTCTCTATTTGTCTTTAGCTTCATTCTATATCAATCCGCTTTTGCACAATCGCTCTGCTGGCAGATAAGGGGAAAGGGAATCAAATCACCGTCATATATCTATGGCACCATGCACTTAGCAGACCAACGTGTCATAGACAAAGCTAACAATGCGACCAAACTATTAGCAAAATCGAAAGTATATGCCATGGAATTAGACCCAGACAATGTGGATATGAGCAAAGTATTTAAGCTACTTACTGCCTCTACCGGACACTCTATTAAAGCCCAGCTTACAGATCAAGAATGGCAATTGCTAGACGCTATCTTTAAAGCTAAAACAAATACATCAGTATCTAGCTTTGATAGTGTGCAACCCTTTATCATCGCCACGCTTATTTCAACAACAATCAATACTAATAATGATGAAAAAGCGACCATACTTGACTTGCACTTTTATAATCTAGCACAAATAAAAAAAATACCAACTATAGGTATCGAAACGGTAGATGAGCAGCTCGATGTATTTGCTAAGCTCAGCTATGCAGAACAAATAACTATGTTACGAAAAGCAATTCTTGAAGAAAATACAAACCAAAATGAGTTTGACTACATAATGAAATACTACCTAGCAGGCGATATTGATAGTCTGCTCGATTTATCAAACGACCCATCAATTCCAAAAGAGTTTGCTGATGCTTTGTTAAAATCAAGAAATGAAAAAATGGCAATGCGAATTGCCTCGTTTATCAAATCTAAATCGCACTTCATAGGTATAGGTGCGCTACATCTGCCAGGCGAGCAAGGCGTGCTAAATCTTTTGAGAAAAAAAGGATTTAAGATCACTGCCGTCAAATAATATAGCCTTCACTTTACTTTGTTGTTTACTGCACATAGACAGATTTAGCCTGCCTTTTTTCAAAACTACCAAAAGCTGAAAGCGTCATATCATGCTCAATGGCAAGCTCCTCAAATGCTTTACAGTGCTCTTTTTTTACTGCCACGAGTAGCCCTCCACTCGTTTGCGGATCAGCTAATAGATATCGCCAGGCTTCATCTACGAGTTGTACCTTTTCGCCATAGCTAGCCCAGTTGCGATTTGTACCTCCTGGTACATTTTTTGCATCGAGATATGCCAACACAGCAGGAATCTTAGGCACTTCTTTGTAGTTGATTTTTGCGGTCAATCCACTACCATCAGCCATCTCTATCAAATGCCCCAATAGCCCAAATCCAGTAACATCCGTGAGTGAATTTACATACGCTTGCTCCCCTAGTATTGCACCAAATTTGTTGAGTTTTTTCATAAAATTTGCGGCTATTCCATTATCTATTTCTTGTAACGCACTTCGCTTTTCTAGTGTAGATAAAATACCCACTCCCAATGGTTTGGTGAGATAAAGCATATCACCTTCTTTGGCCGTATTGTTTTGTTTCAGATGTTCGATAAGCACCCTACCTGTCACTGCTAGCCCAAATATTGGCTCTGGACTATCAATGCTATGACCACCAGCTAGAGGAATATTAGCTTGTGCGCAAATGCTACGAGCGCCTTGTAACACTTCGTTTGCGACCTCTGGCGAAAGCTTGTCTATGGGCCAGCCCAGTATCGCTATTGCCATCAATGGCTTGCCACCCATAGCATACACATCGCTAATGGCATTAGCTGACGCAATGGCTCCAAAATCAAATGCATTATCGACTATCGGCATAAAAAAATCGGTGGTCGAAATCACAGCACTACCATCGCCTAGGTCATAAACTGCGGCATCGTCTCGGCTACTATTGCCTACCAAGAGATGTTTAAATTCGGGTGAAGCATCGCCTTTCAAAATAGTATCTAAAACTGCGGGCGAAAGTTTACATCCACAACCTGCTCCATGACTATATTGTGTGAGTCTGATTGGTTTTTTGTTATTGGTTTGCATTAGCTTTATTGTTTAAAAATGTTTGATATTGTATTGGTAAATCCTGCGCAATCGAAGGATATGACTTATCTTTATAATCAAGTGGAATAATGTGTTTTGTCTGTTTTTTAGTCAAGCATTTATCATATGCTTTATCGTAATAGTGGAGAATAATAGTTGCCACTTTTTCAAAATCCTTTTCTACCAATGCTTGCAATGCAGTGTTCATCTGCTCATTGCCCAACCGCTTCTCTATGTTGCGAATAGGGGCTTCAAGCTGCTCCAACGAAATAGTACTATAGTCTTTGACCAGCTGTGCGATGCGTTGTGCATTATTTGTTTCGACCATAAAAAGAGGTGCAGCTCGCAACTGCTCCCAAAAAGCCTGGGGTATAAAACATCGTCCTATACCTCTACTCTCATCCTCTACCCACATCACTATATTATTATTTAAAAGCTGGAGTTCTACTGCAAAATTATTTTCGAATTGCTCTTGTGTAGGCTGAGGCAACTCATGTATAGCACCAAAAGCAGAGCCTTTATGATGTGCCAATTTTTCTAAATCAATGACCTGTTCGCCTATAGATTTCAGCTCATTCAGCATCACCGTTTTTCCACTACCTGTCTTTCCGCCCAACACTGCTAGTTGATATTTTTTTTCAAATGTATCTAGCACAAAACGCCTGTATGATTTATAGCCGCCTTGTAAAACAAATACATCATAACCCATCAATCCAAACAGCCACGCCATAGCACCAGAGCGCATTCCACCTCTCCAGCAATGCAAAAATACTTTATTGTCCTTCACAAAAGGTTGTATTTGCTTCACAAAGCCACTCATCTTGGGGCCTACCCTATCGAGGCCAGCGAGTATTGCTGCTTCTTTACTTTTTTGCTTGTATAATGTACCTATTTCTATTCGCTCTGTATCATCAAAAAGTGGCAAGTTGATTGCACCAGGTATATGACCTTTGGCAAACTCCGCAGGCGTACGAACATCTATCAGCAATTGATTTGCGGAGTCTGTCAAAAAACTATCTATCCCTAATGTTTTATTCACAAATCATCAAATTGAAAAGCGAATTTAAACAAAGAAAAATGAGGTAGATTAACGGCTTCTTTTAAAGCATGGTGTAACCGAGATTTATCAAACGACTTCATCCGATTTTGTTGAATAATACGATACACTTTACTGCTCAAAAGCAACAGCTTTCGCTCGTTATCAATCTGCTTCGGCAATGCCTGCAAAGCGGCATGCAACTCTGCTATACCAAGCGATTCAGATGCTACTGTTTTTAAAATAGGAATATGATTTCGATGATTGATTTCAAGCTGTTGAGAAAGGTGATTATAAAATAATTCGGCATCTGGTCTATCGGATTTATTGACTACAAATAAATCCGCGATCTCCATCAAGCCAGCTTTCATTGCCTGCACACTATCGCCCGCTTCTGGCACAAGTACTACCACTGTAGTATCTGCAAGTCCCGCTATCTCTACTTCACTTTGCCCCACACCCACCGTTTCTACAAAAATATAATCAAAAGGATAGGCCTTCATTACTTCGGTGATTTCGATAATCTTGTCAGACAAACCACCCAAAGATCCACGCGAAGCCACCGAACGAATAAACAGATTTGGCTGCATGAAATGCTGCGTCATCCGCAGTCTATCGCCAAGCAATGCTCCAAAATGAAAAGGCGAAGACGGATCGACTAATATCAATCCTATTCGTTTTCCTGCTTGCAATAAATCATGTACTAAAGCGTTTAGCAATGTACTCTTGCCAGCACCTGGAGGACCTGTGATGCCGATGATAGGCGTATTGTGAATCGTTAGATTACGTAACAATTCCGCTCCTTTATGAGTATCATTTTCAACTAGGGTAATCGTCCTAGCGAGGGTTTTAAAGTCAGTAATGGTAGATATTGATTCCAAAAAAACATTTTTAGATTGCACTAAAATAGTGAACAAAGTTGACCTTTCTACAAAAAATAGCAAATAGCCGAAGCTACTCCCTTATACAGTGGGCTTATCTGTTTTGTATGACAATGATATGGATAGGGATGGTAAGTTCAAGAGGGCTGATATCAATTGGTTCAATTTTGTTTTTGATAATCGCTTGTATCGACTTTTGGCAAACAAAGCGAAAAACAAAGGAGTTTATACTCCTCGTGCCCATGGCATTTTTTGTATTGATTTTTTGGACTATTTTCTATTCCACAGATTTAAGTATGTGGCTGATTTGGGTAAAACTAAAATTGCCATTCCTACTCTTTCCAATCGCATTTTTCATAGCATGGCAGTCGATAGCAACCATCGTATTAGATGCACTGAAAACCTTATGGATAGTAATTTTTGCTAGTTCTATCTTTGTTTTAACTAGCTATATTTTAAATTTTGAAGTACTCAACGAATCTTTCTTTTCGGGTGGTGCTATGCCTACCCCTTTTTCTCATATTCGATATAGTTTACTCCTCGTTATCTCCTTTTTTATTATTCTTTTTTATCAAAAAAAGGGCTACTATATTTTACTCACCTACTTCTTTATTTTTATACACTTATTAAGTGTGCGATCGGGTATTGCTGCGCTATATGGAGGATTGGTAGTATATATTTTATACACTATTTTTCAATTTCAAAATTGGAAAAAATCATTGTTAGTGTTGATCAGTGCGATGTTGTTAGCCATGGGCAGTTATCGTTTTTTCCCTTCTATTAAAAATAAACTCTCTTATATGCGCTATGACATTGGCCAATGGCAGCAGGGCAAGATAGACGGAAACTCCGATGCTATGCGCATTTCATCGATTTTGACAGGTGTCGAAATGGCAAAAGAAAATTTATGGATAGGTGTAGGTGCGGGTGACATTTTGAAAGAAGCTAAAACAAAACACCAACAACTATTTCCAAATGTACTCGAAGATCAAAGTAGAAAAATGCCGCACAACGAATTTTTATGGACACTCTGTGTGAGTGGCATTATAGGTTTGAGTGCTTTTTTGATGGCTTGGCTATGCCCGATTTTTTATTTTAGAAATGAAATCTCCATTTCATTTATCATTATTCAATTTGTGTTTGCCGCATCTTTTATGGTAGAATATACTCTCGAAGAACAAATAGGCGGCACTCTTTTTATCTTGTTATTTTTACTTTTTTTATCGCTTTTCAATCAGCAAAAATGCCAGCACTCTCTGTCGTGATTATCACCTTAAACGAAGAAAAAAACATCGCAAGATGTTTGGCTTCTGCTATTGCCGTAGGCGATGAGGCGATAGTAGCAGATACAGGCTCTACCGACAATACCGTGTCGATTGCTACATCTATGGGAGCAAAGGTTTACAACCTGCCTTTTGAAGGCTATGGTGCTACCAAAAATAAGGCAAACTTACTGGCTAGTTACGATTTTATACTATGGTTGGATGCAGACGAGGCCTTAGATAAAACAGCTATCGATGCGGTGATAGATTGGAAAAACAGTTTCAAAAACGATAACGAAGCCGCCTCCCTAAATCGGCAAAACAAAATAGGTGAAAAATGGATACAGCATGGCGAGTGGTATCCTGATGCTAAAATCAGACTATTGAATAGAAATGTATTTACTTGGAATTTGAAAGCGGTACATGAATCGCTACATGCAAACACCGAAATAAAAACAAAAAAACTGCCAGGTAATGTACTTCATCATGCCTATGATAATATCGCACAACTTCAAGAAAAAACAAGAAAATATGCGCTGCTCGCAAGCCATGAAACCTCCCCAAAAAATAGGCTAAAAGGCACGATTGCTGCGGTTTTTAGGTTTACCAAAGCCTACATTTTGAAGCAAGGTTTTAGAGATGGCTACCTGGGTTTTAAGATCGCAAAAATCAATGCGCTAGGCGCTTATTGGAAATACACTTTAAATTCAACATCGTGAAAATAGGTTTTGATGCAAAGCGTGCGCTACTCAACGATACAGGCCTTGGTGTCTATGCTCGAAATTTGATTCAATCTTGCTTAACATATTATCCAAGCCATGACTACCATTTATTTTCGACCGCAGCTAAATCATATTTAGAGAGCCAACTCGTAGGCGATTTTTCCATTCATTTTCCAGAAAATAGCTTAGACAAAACCTTACCGAGCCTATGGCGCAGTAATCGTATAGTTGCTGATTTACAGCAACAAAAAATAGATCTCTTTCATGGACTTTCAAATGAGCTCCCCTTTGGTATAGGGCGACTCAATAAAATTAAAAAAGTAGTCACCATACACGATGTGCTTTTCCTTTCTCATCCTGCGCAATACCCTTGGATAGACCGCCAAATCTACAAAGCGAAAGTACAAAACGCTTGCGATGCAGCAGACTATATCATCGCGATTAGCGAGGCTACAAAAAAAGCTTTGATCGCCCGTTTCGATGTAAAAGAAACTAAAATTGAAGTGATATATCAACCTTGCGATGCTGTGTTTAATAGCATTGTGGCACCCGAACAGCTATTTGATTTTAGACAAAAACATCAACTCCCTGATAGATTTATCGTTCAAGTAAGCTCCTTTTTTCCTCGAAAAAATCAGCTTAATCTTGTAAAAGCATTCCACAAAATCCATCATCAGATACCGCAGAAACTATTGCTAGTAGGCGGTTTTCAGTCGGAACGAAAAGTAGTGGAACAGTATGTAGTCAAAAACAATCTATCACCACGAGTCCAATTTATCAATCATCTCTCTACTTCAGCACTAGCGATGCTTTATCAAATGGCCGACTTGATGGTTTATCCTTCGGTTGCAGAAGGCTTTGGTATTCCTATTGTGGAGGGTTTGGCTAGCGGTCTTACCGTATTGGCATCCGATATAAACTGTTTTAAAGAGGTGGGCGGAGAGGCCATCTATTATTGCGATACCTTAGATGAAATAGCTTTTAGTGAGGCATTGCTTTGGGCATTAAAAAACCCAATCCTTAGCCCCATCATGCAAACACAACTAGAAAAATTTGAACCTAAAAACCTGACGAATCAGTTGATGAATGTGTATGAAAAATAGGGATAAATCTTCCGTATGCTAAATATTAAAAAGCTTAGAAATTAACATCAAAAATTTCTTTCTTATTCTTCATTTAGTAAACTTTGTAGAAGTCTCAATTATAATGCTTTAATAGCTGATTTATGAAAACCACCACGAGCATCTATGCCGAAAAAGCCAAATTTATTTATGATATGGAGTATAAATTAGCAGAATTGAAACCAGAAGATATAGCTGCAGGAAATAAAGCAGACATCAATTTCTTATCTGAGCAATGCCCTTATTTATTTGGCTCTGGGGTATATAAAGCGAGAACCCTCCGAGGGCTGTATGAAGATGGGGTGGACTATAATGATAAAGTCATTTGTCAGTCAGCCGGGTATTTCAAAAAAGAACAGGGTACTGCCACCGATGATGAGATGCCTTTACTACAAACCCAAATAGGCGAATTTGATTTAGTCAGCAATCCCGTGAGCCACACCCTGCGCTACAAATATCTTTTGCCTGACAATATCAAAGCGAGGATAGAGATATTTGACAACTTAGGAAAATTAGTTTATAGTCAAGAAAATATCAGTGGGCAAGCACTTTCCCAATTGTCAGTTGCTTCTCATCCGGCAGGTATTTTTCACATACGGATAGTAGCTGAAAATGGCTTCACTAAATCTATCAACTACCTTAAAAACTAAAATAATGCGTGCGGCAGTTTTAGGGATAGTACTCATGGTGTCTGCTGTGCAATTAGTTGCACAGCAAGACTCTATGTGGACATGCGGAGGCTTATCTTCAATAATGGATTTTAGAAGCCCAGACACGGTAATTTCTCCCTATATACGACCACAAGAAAGGCTGATGTACACCTCCTTATCTCTTAGTACTATTTATATGCCTGATGATACGGTATTATACATATCAAATGGGATAGACATAGCCAACACCAAAAGAGAATTGGTACAGGGCGATGAAAACTTGGTAGATGCTATTTTTCGGAGAGAAAATAGTGGAGGAGTAGCAGCTATAAATTATACTCTTTTGTTACCCAAAAATAAAAAGCAGTTTTATACTATTAATCGTTCGGGGGATGGAAGTATTCGAGACCCATATCATAATATAGCTGACCATAAAACTTATTATGGAGTGGTAGATATAGCTGATACTACTGGAGGCAAAGTAATTCTTTCTAAAGTTTCGCTAAAAGATGAGATAACATAGGTAGCATCTTCCTTTCTCACCGCCACCCGTCATGCCAACGGGCGAGATTTTTGGATAGTGGAGAATGCATGGAAAGGGAATACTTACTTTGTGTATAGAACCTCGCCAGATACCATTGTGTTAGACCATATACAGACCATTGGCGATTCTACAGGTGAATGGGATACGTATGGCGGTGGGCGTTTTAGCCCCCGAGGCGATAAAATAGCCTTTACCTGTGCTACCCAATATCCACAGCTATTTGATTTTGATAGATGTACTGGCTATCTATCCAATCCGCTCAAGTTGCAAACACCCGCTTATGATAGATTAGGCAATGAAGTTTATACCTCGGTGGACACTCCATTTGGTGGCTTATACATCAATTTTTCGCCATCGGGCAAGTTTATTTATTTCAATACACTATGGCGGATAGAGCAGTATGACATCTCTTCGGGTATAGCCGATAGTAATTTGAAAACTAGGTATGTAGTAGATCAGTGGGATTCTGCTTTTTGGAAAGAGTACCAGACCAATGAACCCTTTGATAACTCTATAGTAGCTATCAACAATAAGATGTACTTCTCTCTTTTTAATCCCCCTTGGGTTAATTTTTTGCATGTAGCGCATCATCCAGACAGTGCAGGAGCAGCCTGTGGGTATAAGCGTTGCGATTTTCAGTTGGGTATGCCCGATGGGGGCAGTCCATTACCCAATGTACCCTACTATAGCCTAAAAACTATGAAAGACAGCCCCTGCGATACCATCGGCAAGTATGTACCGCCCAAGCCAGTGGTGGTATTCGCACTCTACCCTAACCCTGCTACTCAAGAAGTAACCATAGAAGTCCCCGACACGGCATCGGTAGTGTTTTATGATATGGCTGGGCGAGTAGTAGCCAGGTACACAGCCATCCAAAAGCAGCAGCTATATGTAGGCAATCTCGCATCGGGTGTTTATAATGTAGAGGTTCGGTATGGAGGTAGGAAAGAGAAGAGGAAATTGATATTGATAAATTGATTTTTGGATTAGCAGATGAAAATGATGATTAAGAATTATAGGATTAAGAATGTGGGAATTTACTAATAGCTTGCGACTAACAACTAAAACAAAAAACGATGAAAACAATACTTAGCATCATCAGCAGCCTACTGCTCGTATCAGCTATCCATGCCCAAGAGCAGCCAAAAAAACTATCGGCACTCCACTACATACCTACCCTCTATGTAGAGAAAGGTAATCCCAATGCCCTAGCCCCACTAGCCGAGAAGATAAAAGCACAGCTACCCATAGGAGCAGAAGTTCGCTATATGCTACTGGCAGATAGTACTATGGTCGATATCCGAAAATGGCAGCTAAATGAAAACAGAAAATGGGAAGAGCGGATGAATCAATTTGTTGATTAGCAAATTAGCAGATGAAGAGAGTTTAGCCTTACTGCTTAGTTTGACACTAAGGTACCCAACTCTTCGCCCCCCAAAATGCGTTTTAAATTTCCTTTTTCATTCATATTGAACACGACTATCGGGATATTATTTTCTTGACAAAGGGTAAAGGCAGTCATATCCATCACATTGAGCTTTTTTGAAATTGCCTCTTGGTAGCTCAGTTTGGCAAACTTGATTGCATTTGGATTTTTTTCAGGGTCAGCATCATAGATACCATCTACTCGTGTGCCTTTGAGTATCAAATCTGCGCCAACCTCTGTAGCACGGAGCGCAGCCGCTGTATCGGTAGTAAAATACGGATTGCCGGTGCCTGCCCCGAAAATAACGACACGCCCTTTTTCGAGATGGCGCACAGCTCTTCGTTTTATAAACGGTTCAGCTACTTGACGAATTTCGAGTGCAGTAAGTAGGCGGGTGTTTACATTTATTTTTTCAAGTCCACTCTGCAATGCCATACTATTTATCACGGTAGCGAGCATACCCATATAGTCTCCCTGCACACGGTCTATGCCCGTTTCAGACGCTTCAATACCTCTATAGATATTACCTCCGCCTATCACGATAGCTACTTCTATACCTTGTTCTACAATAGATTTAATTTCAGATGCATATTGCATCACTATTTTGGTATCTATACCAAATTTTTGCTCACCCATAAGGGCCTCTCCACTGAGCTTGAGGAGTACACGTTTGTAAGCTGCCATAATTGGGTTTGAAAGTACACTTTTTAAATGAAATCTGAAAAATAACCACCCTTGATATCGTGTTGATGGCTGTTTTAGCTTATTTTCTAAACTTATTTTTTGCTCAGCCAGCAAATAAGCTATTTTTGTAGCTTACTATTTTAAAACACCCAAAGACCCTCTGCGCTTGAAAGCCGTTTACATAAAAGAATTGCAGCATTTTTTCAACTCCTTGATTGGTTATATGGCCATCATGGTTTTTTTGATTACGATGGGCTTGTTTTTGTGGGTGTTTCCAGATACCAATATTCTTGACTCGGGCTATGCTTCAATTGATTATTTTTTCTATATAGCACCCTTTATTTTGCTCTTTTTGATACCAGCTGTTACTATGCGTTCATTTGCCGAAGAGCTCAATCTAGGTACCATCGAAATGTTGACTACTAAGCCACTTAGCGATTGGCAAATACTCCTAGGCAAATACATTGCAGCACTCAGCCTAGTGGGTATCGCATTGCTGCCTACACTTATATATTGGTACACTATCTATCGACTCGCTTCGCCTATCGGCAATATAGATATGGGCGGCATCGCTGGTTCGTATGTGGGACTTATTTTCTTATGTGCTGTATTTTGTGCTATTGGGTTGTTTTGCTCTTCGATTACCACCAACCAGATTGTGGCATTTGTAGCGGGTGTTTTTTTGTCGTTTATGTTGTTTTTAGCGTTTGAAAGTCTCTCAAAATTTGGCTTCCTTTTCGCCAAAAACGACTTCTTGGTAGAAAGTATAGGTCTCCAATCGCACTACTCATCTATAAGTAGAGGTGTGATAGATAGTAGAGATGTAGTTTATTTTCTTAGCGTTATTTTCCTCTTTTTATTATTTACACGCATCTCATTAGCTAGTCGAAAATGGTAAACCCCTGGCAACGAAATATGAACTCTCGCAAGGATGCTCTACTCCTCATCAGCATAGCGCTGGTGGCGGTAGTGGCAATCAATCTAGCAAGTAGTTTGGTGTCTTTTAGATGGGATCTCACTAGCGAAAAAAAATACTCCTTACTTCCTGCCACCAAAACTCTACTCAAAACACTCAAAGACGAGGTGTTGATCAAAGTATATCTGGAAGGCGATATGTCGTCCGATTTTAGACGATTACAACAATCTACTCGCGATATACTCACAGAGATGAGAGCAGTAGGAGGTAAAAAAATTCGCTATGAATTTATAGACCCCGTAAAAGGCAGAAGCGAAGAAGAGAGAAAAGGTCTGCTCGAATCCTTTTTGGACAAAGGGCTCTCACCCGTAAATGAACAAACTGGCAAAGCCAACGAAAGTAAGGTCACGGTAGTGTTTCCCTTCGCTACAGCCTATTACGGAGGGCGCGAATTTCCTATACAACTTATACAAAGCCAAATAGGCTACGACAAAAAACAAACCATTAATAACTCTGTAATATCGCTCGAATATAATTTTGCTAATGCGATCCAAAAACTCACTCAATATCGACCTCCCAGAGTGGCGTTTAGCCAAGGACATGGTGAGCTAAACAAACTCGAATTGGCCGATTTACAAAGCCAACTGCTACGCCTCAGCTACGAAGTACAAATGATGGATTTGAGCGCACAGTTTCAAGTGCCAGAAAAATTTGACGCGGTAATAGTGGCCAAACCTACGCTGCCTTTTGATGAAAAAGACAAATACAAACTCGATCAATTTGTAATGAGAGGAGGCAAAATACTATGGCTTTTGGATGCTACTACAGCCAATATGGATAGTCTGAGAGGAAATCCTACAGGGCAGTTTGTGCTAGACCAAAACCTCAACCTAGATGATCAGCTTTTCAAATATGGCGTGCGTATCAACAATGACTTGATTCAAGACATCAACCTCTGTAATCCTATTCCGCTTGTGGTAGGCAAAATGGGCAATGCCCCACAGACAGAGCTTTTTCCGTGGTATTATTTCCCGCTCTTGATTTCAGACAACCATCATGCTATTGTCAAAAACCTCGACCCAGTATCTGCCTTTTTTGCATCCACCATAGATACTGTACAAAACAAAGAAGTGCAAAAAACAATTTTACTTCACACCTCCGATAAT
This sequence comes from uncultured Bacteroidota bacterium, assembly GCA_937894725.1. Taxonomy (GTDB): domain Bacteria; phylum Bacteroidota; class Bacteroidia; order Chitinophagales; family LD1; genus CALAYL01. The sequence continues at coordinate 35,625 of CALAYL010000021.1, read as the reverse complement.
AGCAAAGCTATTTTAACTCCTGCTAGAGTACATTTTGGTATTTTACAAAACAGACCAAATCCGCAATATTTCACCCAGCAAAAGCTACCCGTAGCAGTACTCCTCGAAGGCAAGTTTCAATCCGTTTTTAAAAATCGACTTTCACCTGAGTTTTTATCTGCTAGTGACTCTATGCCCGAGCTCAAGTTTTTAGACCAAAGTGGCGACAATAGAATGATTGTAATATCGGATGGAGATATAGCCAAAAACATAGTACGCGCAGATAGTTCGGCCTATCCATTAGGGTTTTATCCATACACCAATCAGACTTTTGCCAACAAAGATTTCTTGCTCAATTGTATTCAATATTTGGTCGATAATCAGGGCTTGCTCGAAACCCGAAACAAAGAAGTAAAACTCCGCCTGCTCAACACAGTGAGAGTAGCCAATGAAAAGTTGAAATGGCAGTTTATCAATGTGGTTTTACCAGGTCTTTTAGTGTTATTGATGGGACTAGCTTATGCCTATTGGCGAAAGAAAAAATATGCCACAGCATTGCCACAAAAATAAGAAATGAAAAAAATCGTAATTATACTATTGATATTGTTTGCAGCAGCGGGATTGGGGTATTGGGGTTTTCAAAAATATGAGCTTCATACGGAGAATTTAGCGCGCGATTTTTCATTTAAACACATAGATAAGATAACGCATATCACCCTATCTGACGAAAAAGGCAAACGAGTATCGCTCGATAAGGATAAAGATGGCAACTGGATTTTTGAGAAAAAATATACGGTAGGAGATGAAGCCATACACTTACTGCTCGATGCACTCAAGCGCATGGAAACGTTAGGGCCAGTGCCACAAGCGGGTATCGAAAATGCCGTAAGAGACTTATTGAAACAACATTTTAAAATTGAAATTTTTACTGGAGGTGATAAGCCAGCAAAAGCCTTTTATGTGGGTGGTCCTACCCTCGACAATCAAGGCACATATATGCTTATGGAAATAGATGGCGAACCTGCTCAAATTCCATTTATCACCTACATTCCAGGACAACGTGCGTATCTTACTGCTCGGTTTGATGTAGATACCTTGCACTGGCGCAGTCCATGGATTTTTCCTTATGCTGTCAATGAAATCAGTGAGTTTAGTTTGCAATACACTTCAGATACCAACAATTCATTTACCATTACCAGAGAAGCTCCAGATTCTTTTGTGATAGCGGATCATCGTGGAGACAAAACACAACAGCCAAAGCAGACCTATATTCAGCAATATTTGAGTTTTTGCAACACTATGTCGCTAGAGGCATATCAAAACAAACTACCCGCCAAAAATTCGATTTTGATGCAAACGCCTTATGCCACAGCTCAACTCAAAACAACCAATGGCAAAACACAAACCGCTATTTTGTATCGGAAACCCATTGAAGATGCAAGTCGCATACTTTATGATGACTTTGGAAAACCGCTACTTTATGATGTGGAGTTTTATTATCTACAGTTCAACAACAAAGAAGACTTTGCGATAGTACAATACTTCGTTTGGAGTAAACTTTTGCGCTCATACAATGAGTTTTTTGCGAAACCCGTGAGTGAAAAATAGCATTTACGCAGTTTTGAAAATTATCCAACTCTTTATATATATTTGTCCTCTTAAACTACTACTGTTATGAACTTTATCGTATCCACCTCAGCATTGCTAAAAAGCCTCCAACTCATTAGTGGAGTGGTAAACTCAAGCTCTGTGTTGCCTATATTAGAAGACTTTTTGTTTGAAATAAAAGGAGGCACACTCCGCGTATCAGCTACCGACCTTGAAACCTCAATGAGTACCGAGCTAGGTGTAGAATCTAAGGATAACGGCAAAATAGCTATCCCAGCTAAGATGATACTCGAAACGCTCAAAACATTGTCGGAGCAGCCGTTGACGTTTAAAGTAGATGAGAAGACCTTTGCTGTAGAAATCGTATCAGAAACAGGTAACTATAAACTCAGCGGAGAAAACCCAAGTGATTTTCCTAAAATACCTCAAGCCGATGACACCGCAGAAGTGAGTATCTCAGCAGCAGTATTGTCTGAGTCTATTTCATCATCCCTATTTGCGGTATCAAACGATGATCTGCGCCCTGCTATGACAGGAGTGCTTTTTCAAACAGATGAAGAAGGCACTACCCTTGTAGCTACTGATGCACACAAGTTGGTGAAACTAATCCGCACAGATGTAAAGAGTCCTAAGGCAGCTAGCTTTATCATGCCTAAAAAAGCATTGACGCTTTTGAAAAGCTCATTGCCACACTCTGAAGTTGCTGTAAAAGTAGCTTTCAATAAATCAAATGCTTTTTACAGCTTCGACAATACAAATCTTATTTGTCGATTGATTGATGCACAATACCCAGATTACAATGCTGTAATACCTACTGGCAATGGCAATCTACTCACTATTGAGCGTCTCGAATTGCAAAATGCACTTCGTAGAATCTCTATCTACTCAAACAAAACTACCTACCAAGTCGTGTTTTCTATAGCTGGTAGCGAATTGAAAATTTCGGCTCAAGATCTTGACTTCTCTAACGAAGCACATGAGCGTTTGGCTTGTGTGTATGAAGGAAACGATATGGACATCGCTTTCAATGCACGTTTTTTGATAGAAATGTTGGGTGTATTGAGCAGCAAAGAAATTGTAATTGAACTCTCTACGCCTACCAGAGCGGGCGTAATCAGACCTATAGAGCATGATGCAGAAGAAGACCTCTTGATGCTTATCATGCCGGTGATGATTAATGTATAAGCCCAGCTTATCTTATCGCTAGTTAGTTGTATTTTGCCAAAATAAAAGTAATTAAGACTATACACATGTTGTTTTAGTGCCTAATATCCTAGCGCTTTTGAGAAGGCTAATAACTTAGCTTCTTCAAATTTTGCACTCATGAGTTGCATACCAATAGGCAAACCAGCAGCATCTTTCGCTACTGGGAGCGATATCGCTGGTGTACCCACTAGATTAGCTAATACCGTGTAAATATCTGCCAAGTACATAGCCAATGGATCATCGGATTTTTCACCGATTTTGAATGCTACAGAGGGTGCCGTAGGCATCAAGATAAAATCGTATTCTTTAAATATAGTTTCGATTTGCTCGACTAACATTCTTCTCACTTTTTGAGCGCGAGCATAATAAGCATCATAGTATCCAGAGCTCAACACAAATGTGCCAAGTATGATTCTATTTTTCACTTCTTTCCCAAAACCTTCGCTACGCGATTTTTTATACACGCTATCCATATCCGTTGCATTGGGTGAGCGATAACCAAAATGCACGCCATCATAGCGAGAAAGATTTGACGAAGCCTCTGCGGTAGTGAGTACGTAGTAGGTAGCTATCAAATAGTCCATCAAACTAAACGCTACTTCGCTTACCGTATGTCCATCTGCCCTGAGTTTGTCTATAAATTCATTAGCTGCATTTTTCACATCGGCATCTATACCCGCATGGTCTATCGTGCTTGAAAGGATTGCGATTTTTGCTTTTTTATCAAAAGTCGCAGTGCTATAACTAGGTACAGGACGCTGTGTAGCCGTACTATCAAATTCGTCTGCACCCGCTATTACCTCCATGATCAAGGCCATATCTTCGGCATTTTGTGTAAAAGGGCCTATCTGATCAAAACTAGAAGCATACGCCAAAAGTCCATGACGAGATACTCTGCCATAGGTAGGCTTTAACCCTACTACTCCACAAAAAGAAGCTGGCTGGCGGATAGAGCCACCTGTATCGCTACCCAAACTCGCATGACAAAGCCCTGCCTGCACCGCTACTGCCGACCCACCCGATGAGCCTCCGGGTACTCGACTTTCGTCTAGCGCATTACGTACATGACCGTAAGCCGAATTTTCATTGCTCGACCCCATCGCAAACTCATCGCAGTTTAAACGACCTATGATGATAGCATCTTCTGCCAACAATCTTTCCACCACAGTAGCCGAAAATATAGATTCAAATCCTGCTAAAATTTTAGATGCACCAGATACCTTATGCCCTTTATAGCAAATATTGTCTTTGATGCCTATCACTAAGCCATGAAGCTTGCCTAAGGGCTGACCTCCTGCTCGCTTTTCATCGAGTGCTTTAGCGCTCACTTTCGCCTCTTCTTCAAAAACTTCTAGAAAAGCATTGAGCTGTTTCTTCGCTTCGATTTTTGCAATAAAGTCAGCTACAATAGCCGATAAATTGGTTTGGCCAGTTATCAAACTCGCTTTGACATTAGATATAGTGATAGACTCAGACACAGTAGGTACGATAAAAAATGAAAGAAAATTATTAAGACCGAAAATTAGACAGTTTCTTCCTCTTTCTTTTCGGTAGGCTGTACAGGTGTTGGTTTTTGGCGCATACCCTCTTCAAGCTCTGTTTTAATACTCGCTTTAGCAGAGTTAAACTCACGCACACCTTGACCTAAACCACGCATCAATTCTGGTATTTTTTTACCACCAAAAAGCAATAAAACTACGACAATGATGATGATAACTTCGGGTGTTCCTAATCCAAACATAATTTTGATATTTCAAGCAAAAATAAGAATAAAACGAGATAAATAGCTATTTAGTTCCTTGAAAAAGCAAAACGGAAAACGGAATTGTATGCCCTATCGCTAATTTGGTAATAATCAAGAAAAAATCGACCGCACAAAAAGCCCTAAAAAATTGAGCGCTTCTGTAGCTAAAATTCGCATATTGAGTTTAGATAATACCACACCTTCTCTCAGTGTTACGGGTACTTTGACGATATTAAGTTTGCGTTTTGCAGCGAGAAAAACAAACTCTAAATCGAATAAATAGCGATCTATAGTTGTACATAGAAACACACTTTTGCCTTTGGTATTAAAGCCCTTGAGACCGCACTGCGTATCATCGGTAGGGATATTGAGCATAAACCGTATCATAACCCGAAAGGACTTCGATACCCAAACCCTGATTTTGGGCATGTGGTGATAGTAATCTTCAGCACGCACCCCTATGGCTAAGTCGGCACTGGCTAACGCATTATACACCGCCAAAAAACTCGCTCTTTGATACGGAAAATCTATATCGGTATAGATAATTTTATCTGCCGCAGTCATATTTACGCCTTCACGTAGCGTGAAGCCTTTACCACGATTTTGATTTCTGTTTAAAATAAAAATTGCACTATCTGCAAATTCAGTGTCTGCAATCTTTTCAGCCGAGCCATCATTGACAATATACAAGGCTATTTTTTCGTTAGGTAAGTCCGCTACTAGCCCGTTAAATTCAGCAATTACACGATCTATCCAGCCTTTAGGTGGATTATAGCTAGGCAGTATAATTGCAAGAGAGTAGATAAGCGTGATTTTGGGTAAACTTCGGAAAAAGGATTGGATATGCAAATACAAGGTAGCAATACTCCCAACTAAAATTACTACTTTTGCACTTCAAATTTTCATGCTATGTTAGAGATTCAACTGCTGCGTGCGCAGCCCGATTTTGTAAAAGAAAGATTACGTCACAAAAACTTTGCGGAGGTAGCCTTGGTTGATAAAATATTGGATACCGATGAGGCTAGAAGGGCTATACAAATCAAGTTGGACGATATTCGCAATCGCGAAAATACGATTGCAAAAGAAATAGGCGGCCTGTTTAAAGAAGGTAAAAAAGATGAAGCTGAAGCCAAAAAACAAGAGAGCATAGCACTTAAAGACGAAAGTGCGCAACTCACACTGCAATACGCAGCTTTGGAAAAAGAACAAAATGATTTATTGGTCATTTTACCTAATCTACCATCTGCCACCGTACCCGCTGGTAAAGTAGCCGAAGATAATGAGGTAATAAAACAAGTAGGCGACATCCCCACACTTTTTGAAGGCGCATTGCCGCATTGGGAATTGGCTAAAAAATATGACCTTTTTGACCTTGAACTAGGCGCAAAAATCACGGGGGCTGGTTTCCCTGTTTTCAGAGGGAAAGGCGCAAAATTGCAACGAGCCTTGATTTCATTTTTTTTGGATAAAGCTACGGAGGCAGGCTATCTCGAAGTCTCACCACCACTCATGGTCAATGAAGCTTCGGCTTTTGCTACCGGACAACTACCCGATAAAGAGGGACAGATGTATCACGCCACTGTAGATAATCTTTTTTTGATACCTACGGCCGAAGTGCCTGTAACGAATATCGTACGTGATGAGATTTTTGAGCAAAAACAATTGCCTATCAAGATGGCGGCTTACTCTCCATGCTTCCGAAGAGAGGCTGGCTCGTATGGCAAAGATGTGCGAGGACTCAATCGTGTGCATCAGTTTGATAAAGTAGAGATAGTGCAGGTTCAACTTCCCGAAAAATCGTATGATACGCTCAACGAAATGTGTGCACATGTAGAAGGGCTTTTACAGGCATTGGAACTACCCTATCGCATCTTGCGTCTATGTGCTGGCGATATGAGTTTCGCATCGGCACTTACCTTCGATTTTGAGGTATATAGCACGGCACAGCAGCGCTGGCTAGAGGTGAGTTCGGTGTCTAATTTTGAAACCTTTCAAACCAACCGACTCAAGACTCGTTACCGTGATGAGAACAAAAAACTCCAACTCTGCCACACCCTCAACGGCAGTGCACTAGCGTTGCCAAGGATTTTAGCTGGCATATTAGAAAATCACCAGACGCCAGAGGGTATTAAAATTCCAAAGGCGTTACAATCTTATTTTGGAGCGGAGATGTTGGATTGATTTTTGGAAACTATCTTAAGTAGTAAGGCAGCTATCAGATTTTTCATACTACTATATATTTCTTCGTAGCTAGCCTTTTCTTTCGATTTATAAATGAAGCAAAACGCCATCTGGAGTTGATTGGCTTGAAGCTGTGTATAGAGTGCAGCCTTTTGATGCCGATACGCTTCGCGCAGCCTTCGCTTCAATAGATTGCGATCAGTAGCGTGTTTAAATTGTTTTTTAGAAACAGAAAATGCCACTTGGGCTGGGTAAAACGTAGGCAAGGGCGTGGCTAAAAACACAAGGGTAAGTCCATACTGATGTATAGCCTTACCCTCGGTAAATAATTTTTCGATGATTAACTTGCGCTTGAGTCGTTCCTCTCTTTTAAAAGTAACGGACGAGCCCAATAGCCCAGCATCAAACGTACTACTTGAGACGTCTTTCGTCAGATACGGTAAGTTTTTTACGACCTCTTGCTCTTCTGCGCTTGATGATTTTTTGTCCATTGTTGGTACTCATTCTAAGTCTGAAACCGTGCTTGTTCGTTCTTTTTCTTCTGCTGGGTTGAAACGTCCTTTTCATCCTTTATCGTTTAAATTTTGTTTTTTATCTAATGATTTCTCCCTGCTTTTACACAAAGGGATGGCAAAAGTAAACATTTTTTCAACATTTCAAATACTTACCCTCACTTATATGTCAAAAAAAGCCGTCTAAAAAATTCAGACGGCTTTGCTAGCTGGTTTTGCTATTTATTTCTTGGTCATTTATATGCCTATTATGCTCCTATTAAGCAATTCTAAGCTTATTTAGGGTGCTTTTCGGGTGCTGATCCTTCGGGTGCTTCACCCGAGTGACTGCATGTTGCTTTATCTCCTTTAGTACAGCATGCTGCTTTTTTGTCTTTTTTGCAACAAGATTTTTCGGCACCACAATCTTTTTTATCACCGCAACTCTTCATTTCTTTATCTTTAGCACAGCAATCCGCTTTTTTGTCTTTTTTGCAACAAGATTTTTCGGTACCACATTCAGGTTTATCACAGCACTTTGCTTCTTCGCCCTTAGTACAGCAAGATTTTTTTGAAGCACATTCTTCCATTTTAGCAAATTTCCCTCCTTTATCCTTAGCGCAACAAGTAGTCGTTTGCTCCATTTTGCAACATGCACCACCTCCATCTGTGAATGATGGTACTGCGATAAGTGGCGCTATGGCCAAACCTACTAGCGAAGTCAATTTTATCAGGATATTCATCGAAGGGCCAGAGGTGTCTTTAAATGGATCACCTACTGTATCACCTGTTACAGCAGCTTTGTGTGGCTCAGATTTTTTGTAGAAAATCTCTCCATTGATATCCACTCCCTTTTCAAACGATTTTTTAGCATTATCCCATGCACCACCAGCGTTGTTTTGGAAGATGGCCCAAAGCACACCCGATACCGTTACACCCGCCATATAAGCACCCAAACACTCCGCACCCATAACCAAACCTACGGCTATCGGAGTCAAAATGGTAATAGCCCCTGGCAACATCATTTCTCTCAAAGCCGCTTTAGTCGAAATCTCTACGCACTTATCGTATTCTGGTTTTCCTGTACCTTCCAAAATGCCTGGTATTTCTCTAAATTGCCTTCTTACTTCGTTTACCATATCCATAGCCGCTTTGCCCACAGAGCTCATGGCCAAGGCAGAGAAAACTACAGGTATCATACCACCAACAAATAAACACGCCAATACTGGTGCTTTAAAAATGTTGATACCATCAATACCCGTAAACGTGACATAAGCCGCAAACAATGCCAAAGCAGTAAGTGCAGCTGAAGCTATCGCAAATCCTTTGCCGATTGCAGCAGTTGTATTTCCAACAGAATCTAACACGTCTGTTCTTCCTCTCACTTCCTCTGGCAAGCCAGCCATTTCAGCTATTCCTCCTGCATTGTCTGCGATGGGCCCGAAAGCATCTATCGCCAATTGCATAGCGGTAGTAGCCATCATAGCTCCTGCGGCTATAGCTACTCCATAAAAACCGGCAAAATGATACGAACCAATGATAGCTCCAGCAAACAATACGATAGGCATCCAAGTACTCATCATACCTAATGAAAGACCCGCAATAATGTTGGTCGCTGCTCCTGTAGCCGATTGGCGAACTACACCCATTACTGGCTTTGTGCCTAATGCCGTGTAGTATTCTGTGATAGATGAAATCAAAAGACCTACAACCAAACCGATGATGGTAGAGATAAATACGCCATTAGACGTAACTACTCTCAAACCTTCACCAAAGAAGTTCATATTCATTTCGGTAGGCAACATCCACTTTATAATAAAATAAGTAGAAACGGCTGTCAAAGCAAGCGATACCCAATTGCCAATGTTTAATGCTTTTTGCACATCGCCATTGTCATCTTTTACACTTACCAACCATGAACCCACTATAGACCATATAATACCTAAACCAGCTATCATCATCGGCAATACGATAGGGCCGATACCACCAAAACCAGTAAAGGTATTTGACGGCTCCGCTATAATGTAGTTTCCGAGAACCATAGCTGCTAAAATGGTAGCTACATACGAGCCAAACAAGTCTGCTCCCATACCGGCTACGTCACCTACGTTATCACCTACGTTATCTGCGATAGTCGCTGGATTGCGCGGATCATCTTCTGGAATACCTGCCTCTACTTTACCTACTAAGTCAGCGCCCACATCGGCTGCTTTGGTGTAGATGCCACCACCCACACGTGCAAATAAAGCAATAGACTCTGCTCCTAAAGAAAATCCAGCCAATACTTCTAATACTTTGGTCATAATGTGACCATTCTCGGCATTAAATGTACCCCCCATAAACAAATGGAAAAACAAGATGAATAAAAAGCTCAATCCAAATACCGCTAAGCCCGCTACACCAAGTCCCATTACAGTACCACCTGCAAAGCTCACTTTCAAAGCCTTGGCCAAACTAGTACGAGCGGCTTGGGTTGTACGTACATTCGCTTTAGTAGCGATACGCATACCTATATTTCCAGCAATAGCTGAAAACGCAGCACCTATTACAAACGAAGCTACAATCAAAATACTTGAGTGCTCAGCTACTTTCGGCATTTGCGAAAGTACACCCAATGCTGCACCTGCTATCACCACAAATACAGCTAAAATTTTATATTCAGCTTTCAAAAAGGCCATTGCTCCTTCGGCTATGGCTTGCGCTATGCCTTGCATTTTTTCGTCACCAGCGTCTTGCTTAGTAACCCATGACGACAACACAGCCATGTAAATGATAGCGATAACGCCAAAAAATGGGATTAAATAAAGGATATTATCCATAAAACAATTTTAGTTAAAAATGAATGTTTGTTTAAAAAGAAGCGCAAATATAGGCTTTTAGGTGAAAAAAGGATGTTTTAAAGCTAATATAAAGCGCAATTTTTCATTCCGCTTCTAAAACCCTACCTTAATTAAATACGTATTCCATATATATAGATTAATTTTAGCTCCACAAATGGAAAAGGAAAAACGCTATTCACTTCTTGAAAAAGCATACAAAAAGTACAACCACCCCTCTTTTATAGAGCATGATCCCATTTGTATTCCGCACTTACTTTCAAAAAAGCAAGATATCGAAATCATGGCTTTTTGGATCGCTATGCTCGCTTGGGGCAACAGGACGAGTATCATTAATAGTGGGAAAAAGCTGCTTAACCTGATGGAGGGTGCACCTCATCAGTTTGTAACACAGCATAAGGACACTGACCTTTTGCGGTTTAAAGAGTTCAAACATCGTACTTTCAATTTTACAGATACGCTGGCATTTATTCATTTCTTTAATCAGCACTATCAAAAAAACAGCAGCCTCGAAACGGCCTTCTCTACGCACTTGACCAAAGAAAACACTACCGTAGAAAACGCACTCATCGGATTTCACAACTACTTTTTTAGCATGCCCGATATGCCAGACCGAACCCGCAAACACATTGCTACACCCGAAAGAGGTTCTACCTGCAAGCGCATGAATATGTTTTTGCGCTGGATGGTGAGAGATGACAAAAACGGTGTGGATTTTGGGTTGTGGAAAAAGATAAAAGCCTCTCAATTGCTATGCCCTCTTGATGTGCACGTAGAACGCAAAGCGCGTATGCTCGGGCTGCTCCAACGCCCCAAAACGGATTGGCAAGCTGTGCTAGAACTCACAGACAATCTCCGAACACTCGATGCCTTCGACCCCGTGAAATACGACTTTGCCCTCTTCGGTATGGGCGTGAGTGGCGATACGATTGTGATTTAAACGATGAAATGAGTAAAAAAACAGCACACTAAACCTTCCCAATTATATTATGTTTGCAGTCTTGAAAAACACCTGAAGCAGACCACTTCGGGTTAACTTTTTTGTAGCTATATGGAAGAAAAAGTATTAACGATAGTTGACATAGTCGAACAGTATAAAGAAGAAAAAAATGTAGCTGAACTCTGTGCGTGGCTCTCTGATACCACCGCTGGTGATGCCCGCATAACAGGACTCTCAGGCTCAGCGGATGCCTTTGTGGCGGGTGCCGTTTACAAATCGAGCGATTATCATCATCTATTCATTTTGCCTACAAAAGAAGAGGCCGCTTATTTTCAAAACAATCTCCAATCGCTACTTCCACAAAAAGACGTCTTCTACCTCCCCGATTCTTTCAAACGACCTCAAGAGTTTGAAGAACTCAATAGCTCCAATGTATTGATGCGTACCGAAACTATCAATCGCCTCATGATGTCCTCGGCTCGAACCGAACTGATAGTGAGCTATCCAGAAGCTTTGGTAGAGATGGTTGTGAAGTCTGAAAAACTAGCCGAGCAGAGTTTGCGCATGACCCTCAACGAAGCGTTTGATCTCGACTTTGCAATAGACCTTTTAGTGGGCTTCGATTTTGAGCGGGTGGACTTTGTGTATGAGCCAGGGCAGTTTTCGATCCGAGGCGGCATAGTGGATGTGTATTCTTTTGGAAATGAGTTTCCGTATCGCATCGAGCTAGACGATGATGTGATTGTGAGTATTCGTACCTTTGACCCCAACTCTCAGCTTTCTGTTAAAAAAATATCGGCCGTATCAATCGTCCCAAACAGCCAAACCTTTTTTACTCCAGAAAATAAAATCGCACTTTTTGACGCACTCCCAAAAAACACCATTATATGGTTTCGGGAAATGGATTTAGTGATAGACACTATCGAAAATACGATGGAAAAAGCGCGTCAGTTTTGTGAAGCGGGTATTCCAAATGCTACCGAAGATAAGCACCCACTCCAAGATGGCACAGCCGATGAACTTTTTATAAATACAGAAAAAACACTGGCTCTACTTAAGCAATATCGCATTGTCGAATTGGGGAGTAGTTTTTTAAAGTCAAAGAAAACATTTGCATTCGATACTATACCGCAGCCTTCATTCAACAAGAATTTTGAGCTACTTATCAAAGACCTAAAAGCTAATGAAGAAAAGGGTTATACTAATTTTATTTTCTCTGAAAATGCTAAGCAGATTGAGCGATTTTATGCCATTTTTGAAGACCTGAAAGCCGATATAAAATTTACGGCTATTTACAAAGCCATACACGAAGGCTTTATAGATCATAGTTTAAAAATAGCCTGCTATACGGATCACCAAATTTTTAATCGATACCATAAATTCAACCTCCGTCAAGGGTTTTCTCGCGATTCACAATTATTGCTCAAAACTATACGGGAACTACGTCCTGGCGATTTTGTGACACACATAGATCATGGCGTAGGTGTTTTTTCTGGCTTAGAGAAAATCATGGTAGCGGGTCAAGAGCAAGAAGCCGTGCGGTTGATTTATGCAGGCAATGATATTTTATATGTAGGCATACAGTCGCTCCACAAAATCACCAAGTTCTCGGGCAAAGAAGGCACTGCACCAAAGGTACATAAACTAGGTACAGACACCTGGAATAACCTCAAGAAAAAAACAAAAAAACACATCAAAGAATTGGCCTTTGATTTGATACAGCTTTATGCCAAACGCAAGTCGCATCAAGGATTTGCCTTTGCGAAAGATACCTATCTGCAAAACGAACTCGAGGCTTCTTTTATGTATGAAGACACACCCGACCAAGCCAAAGCTACTGAAGATGTGAAACGCGATATGGAAAAATTATCACCCATGGACAGGCTCGTGTGTGGCGATGTAGGCTTTGGTAAAACAGAGGTAGCAATACGTGCAGCTTTTAAGGCCGCTACCGATGGCAAACAAGTGGCTGTGCTAGTGCCTACAACCATCTTAGCACATCAGCATTTTGAAACATTTAAAGAGCGATTAGCCGATTTTCCTATCAACGTTGATTTTTTAAATCGCTTTAAAACAGGAAAGGAAAAAAAAGAGACCCTTCTTAATCTTGCTGAGGGCAAGACAGATATCATCATCGGTACACATGGATTGGTCGGTAAAAGTACCAAATATAAAGACCTTGGGTTGATGATTATAGATGAAGAACAGAAGTTTGGTGTGGGAGTGAAAGAAACGCTAAAAGAAATGCGCGCTACAGTCGATTCGCTCACACTCACCGCTACGCCCATTCCTCGAACTCTACAGTTTTCGCTACTCGGTGCTCGAGATTTAAGCATCATCAACACCGCACCACCCAATCGTTTGCCAGTAACTACCGAAGTGCATGTACTCAACCCCGAGGTGATTAAAGAAGCTATCGAGTTTGAAATATACAGAGGCGGTCAGGTGTTTTTTGTCCACAATAGAGTCAAAGATTTAATGGACATCAAAATGATGTTGAATAAGATCATGCCCGACATAGAAATCGGTATTGCACATGGCCAACTCGAAGGCGATAAGCTCGAAGAAGTACTTTTCGATTTTGTGGATCGAAAGTTTGATGTGCTCCTATCGACCAACATCATAGAGTCGGGCATAGACATACCAAATGCCAATACCATTATTATCAATAATGCTCACCAATTTGGATTGAGTGATTTACACCAGCTGAGAGGGCGTGTGGGTAGATCGAACAAACAAGCATTTTGCTTTTTGCTTTCACCACCAAAATCAACCCTTACGAGTGAAGCTCGTCAGCGACTCAAAACGCTTGAGGAGTTTTCGGAACTTGGCTCAGGCTTTAACATCGCCATGCGCGATATGGATATTCGTGGTGCCGGCAATCTGCTAGGTGGAGAGCAAAGCGGATTTATATCAGACATCGGTTATGATGTGTATCACAAAATTTTGGATGAGGCCATTCGCGAACTCAAACAAACCGACTTCAAAGCCTTATACAAAGAAGAACTCGACCGTACCAATGATTTTGTGAAAGACTGTGCCATAGAATCTGATCTCGAAATGCTAATACCCGATGCGTATGTCAAAAACACGGCTGAGCGTATGATGATGTATAAAGCACTCAACGATATACCCAACGAAGAAGGCATCACCGAGTTTGTAAAAAACACCGAAGATAGATTCGGGAAATTACCTAAACAGGTGGTAGAGCTATGCAATGGCGTACGTTTGAAGTGGATTGCTACCAAACTAGGCATGGAGCAGTTGATCATCAAAAACAAACATTTACGCTGTTATTTTGTAGCCAATCAGGCTTCTTCGTTTTATAGCTCGGGCGTTTTTGCACGTATCATGCAGTATATGCAACAACATCATAAGGGCATTTACCTAAGAGAAACGGATAAATTCTTAGTGTTAAATATTGAAGATATTCGCTCTATGAATCAGGCGAAGGATAAGCTAGTGGAGTTGGAAAGTTTTGTGTTTGGAGAAAAAGCCTAGAAGTAAAAAATAATTGTGCGTTTACAAACCCTTTTAATAGCAATTTAAAAAATCAAGATGCTTGTTTCCTGTCAAAAATTTCACGAATCAATAGGTTTTGATTTTCTATCTGTTTTTGAATCATATCAATAAGCTGATAAATCGGTTTTAAGTCTGTAACTGTATGATTATGATTTTCGCCAGACCCTATCTGAGCATTAGAGACGTTTTCAAACAAATATTTAGAATCAAATTATAATATTTTAGAGTAGTGAACATCCAATATTTTGGCTATATCATATATTCTAGCAATCGTTAAATCTGCTTCATTCCTCTCTATTTTACTATAAGCACTATCAGATAATGATAACTTAGATGCCATATACTTAGGTGTAAACCCTTTTACGCTTCGTATTTTTTTGATATTCTCTCCTATGTTTATACAAATATTATACTCTAAAGATACTTTTTGTTTTTAAAATCCAAAATGACCACAATTTTGATGGTCATTTAGTATTAAATTTGATTTATGAATTTTTCGCATTTACTTTATAAGATGCTAATCATATTTTTTACCTCTTTACTTCTGAGTGCATGTGTTAGAGACAGCACAGATGACATTCTTAAACTAGCAGACCCTTTTGCCTGTGAGAATTTTCATTATTTTGATAGTGATACAGCATTTCCAACTATTTCGGCTAAAGATTCTATCAATATCATAAAATTGACAAAAAAGTATTCTCCAAATGTTTCAAAAGAGTTGGAGTTTAACCCTGCAATGATTGAAGTATCTAAGGGTTGGTACAATAAAAAATGGACTGATTTTAACCTTAAATTTTATTATAGAAATGTAAGCGACTCAATAAGCGAAAATTTCAAAATAAGGGGCTTAGATATGTATCAAGTTGGTCATTTGATATGGTCGGATGCTGTGGTTTTGGGAGAAGTGATAGCTATAAACGACAGGCCAGATAGTCATAAATGCGTTTATCACTCAATTCATTATATCGTAAAAGTTAAAGAAGTTCTTCATTCATATTTTAAATTGAAGGAGGGTGATTTAGTTTTGATAGCTGCGAAAAACAGAGGGCCAATGGGCGGGTGTGACACTACAGCACCTAATTTAATTGGGTGGGCACCATCGGTTCGCCATTTCAAAAATGGAGAAACGAATATTTTCTTACTCAGTAGAGCTAGATATCGGTATTTATTTTACGAACCATTGAGAAAGTGGTCTCCATATAATGGCTATAGAGACGAAGTTTTTTGCCCTAACAAATTTGGTTTGGAAAGTAATTGGTGGGAGACATTTAATTATGACGAACAAGATATTCAATCAATTTCTTTGATAGATAGCGTAAAGTGTTTTTTTAAAATAGATTTTAAAAGAAATCCACCAAAATTATAGATATGAAAATAAAGTTCCTTTTTATACTAAGCCTATGCTTAGGGGGATGTCTTAAAGCCGCAGAATGTGAGAATAATGGAAAATTCACCTATTTGTGGAGAATAGGCGAAAAGAATCCATCTAAGGTGCCTGCTGGGTTCAAACCCGGTAGTTGGTTTGTACCCATAACGTTGTCTAATTGTCCTCTTCCACCATCATGGGCATCATCAGTGGTAAAAAACGCATGTGATGAATGGAATAATTCTACTGGATTTAATCCAGTAATATTGGGATTCCAAGGTCAAACAACAGGACCAAATTTAGTGAGAAATATTGGTACAGGGGATCTTGCGTTTGTGTCATTAAATAGACCTACTTTTAACGAGGTGAGTCTAATAGGAGACCCCCGAGATCCTGATAATCGAAAACTAGCCGTAACATATGGATGGATGGATCCAAAAGATTATAACTGTGGAGAAGGAGATGAGTTTTTAAATCCAATAGCAGACGAAGTAGAAATTTTGTTTAATCCCGTATGGCCGTGGGGTAGTGTTTCCTTGCCACCTGTAGGAATATCCCCAAATAGGGTTGTAGATTTTAAGTCGGTTGTTTTACATGAACTTGGTCATTTGTTGGGATTGGGTCATTGGAATGGTATTGGGTTTAGTGGCGCAGCAGTAATGAATTCGAAAATCAGCAGAGGACAAATAAATGACATAATAAGTTATAATGACATTGATCAATTAGAAAGGTTATACACCTTTGATCGATTTACATCTCCAAATAAGCCCTTTATTCAGTGTGAGTGTTTTACAAAATCCGCATGGGTAGAATGTAAATTAAAAAGTGGATGTGGTTCAGATATTGATCAAAGCTCATGTAGTAGAGATGGTTATTGTTCTCCGGGTTCTACTTGCGGGCATGGAGGCACTACTTGTAGCAAAAAACCTGGCCAACCAGGTCCTAAATGTAGGAAGTCTAAATTTATTGATGAAAACGCTGGAATGAGCAACGAAATGACTAAAGCAATAATTGAATTTGGTGAAGATCAATTAAGCGGTAATCTTTTTGATTTATCAGATCTCTTTGCAACAAATTATACAGACATTAAGGAAATAGGAGAAAAAAATGCAGATAATTTTGCATTGCAAATATGTTTAATAGAAACTTATAATCATTTAATGCCGCTAATAGAAAGCTCATTGGTAGAGAAAAACATCGCTCTAGTAAAAGAGGAGGATGTTGTTCATTTTTGTGTATTCTTAGATTTGTATTCGGATTTATGTAAAGATGAAGATTTGAAATTATCGCTTAAAATGCTAAAAAGAGCATTGCCAATGTTTGTTGGCTTAGATTTTAAAGATGCACTTATAAAATATGATAGGTTGAAATATGAAGAAATAATGGCATTCTCAGAAAATAAATGTGCGGTTCAATACCCAGAAAAAGCTCTTATTTTTGATGTGGCAACTTTTGAAGACGGAAATAAGGGTGTCATACATATTAAAGCTAATTATGAATTTTCTATTTCTTATGAAGTAGTTGATTTGTTTTTTAACAAAGTTAAGTTCGAATCACAAAAAATTGAGCTTTTGAAAGATGACGAAATTACAAAAGTAACACCAGCTCTATGTACTGGATTTTATAGAGTAATACCAACAATAAATAATGTTCGCAGATTAGATTTATCATCATCTTTTAGTGTAGTGAGTTCTCAATAAAAGTGATAGAGCCAATCGTTTTTTACGGTATAAGAATAGGCTGGGATGTATTATTGCAGTATTTATCTGTATGTGTTTTACTGGGCATTACAATTTTTGATTATTATAAAACTAAGTCATTTAAATGTACCTATCAGTTCTCTGGATTGGCGATAGTTTTACTATTGATAGGACGAGGTACTAGATACCTTTGGATTATTCTCGAAAACCATCTGACAGGCTATTTCTCTCTTTCTGAAAATTCTTTTGTATCTGCATTGGATAAGGTAGATCAAGCTGAACGATGGTATTTAGCAATTCTTGTTTGCTCTTTTTTGTTGCTATTGATAGCAAAAAGTAATTTCAAAAACAGAAATAACATATTAGTAGGGTTTGATATAGTAATTATAAACATCAGTCTTTGTTTAGCTATCTCAAAGCTCGGTTGCTTTTTATCTGGTCATGGTTGCTACGGTACTATCACATCGATGCCTTGGGGTTGCCACTTTAAAAACGGTCAGAATCCAAGTCTATTCAAAGCGCATCCTACCCCTTTGTATGATATGTTTGTACATCTCTGTTTATATTCCTATCTGAAATATAAAAAGTACTATCTGACAAATCCGGGCCATAGTAGTTTTTTGCTTTTGGCTATTATTTCATTTTACAATATTTTAATTGAAGTCATCAGAACTAACCCTGTAGTGATTTATAAGATAACTATGGTACAGATAGTCTATATACCGATTTTAATTTTCTCATTACAAGGGTTAATCACTAATCAAAAAAGCAAAAGATAGCATGGAGTCGCTCGTATGTTTGATATGGTCATTTTTTATATGGCTATCAATTTTGTTATATATTCTTTGTAGTGTTTTACCCGCTAAATTTGTTTGGCAAATATTGCCATTCGGCACTGCTTTAAGCATTCGAGGGTTAAAATTATCCAACTTTAGATTACATTATAAGATATACTCTTTAGTACATATCACTAAAATAGGAGCATATACCCACTATACATTATTTATAGACATGATAGTTTGGATTTTCGTTGTAATCAATTTCAACATATGGCTATCGCTGGTTTTTTTAGTTTTATCTGTGTATCAAATTTTCCAAATTGAGTCTAAAAGATTCAAATTCTTTTATTTGTTCTTCATAGCTATCTTATATTTTATTTGTTTCCTTTTGAGCTACTATAGTCTGATAAGTATTAACGCCATCTTTGTTTTTAAGATTTATCTGCTTCTTTCAGGCGCTATTAAATTTATAGGACACACATTTGAGTTGATTCCTCCGTATGTAATAAAAGAACGATTTGATTTCCACACTCTTAAAATAAGTGAGTTAAAAGCCAAGCATATTTTGCTACCAATATTTGGAATATGCGCTGAGTTTACGGCTGGAATGCCATTTAGGCTGCCTTCAATTCTTGCTTATAGGACATATTTGAAACTTGGAAATAAAAGCGACTTTTTACGTGATGTAGATGCAATGTCTAAAAAAGCAGTAAAGTTTGGACACAAAGACACGCCTTTCTTTAATGACGTGTTTGAAGGGGTTACTAAAACCGAAACCCAAAGCCCAGCCTAACAGTTGCAAAAGGAGTGCCTTCAAAATGATAGTAATCAATTTACTTGCGTGCTGACAAGGGAGTATTTGGATTCAGCATATTACTAAAACTGAGCATTCCATTAAACACAGAAATAGGTATAGCTAAATCGAAATACGCCTGTTTTAGAAAGTAGTATTGAAATCTAGGCGTGATACCTGTATTGAATCCAAAACCCTTATTGTAAATAGGAAATGAAACAGCATTGAAAGGCGTATAATTTGAATGAAAATAAAACAACTCAACTGGAAATTCTAAATAGAACTGCGATTTTTTGTCTTTTCTTCCTAGTCGTTGATTGTAGCCATATCGCACGCCAATTTGGAGGTTTGAAATAGATCCCGATGAATTGGGAGGGAAGAGCTCTGTGGTTGGGTTTTGAGTATTAAAGGTTATTCGAGAAATAGCAATGTCATGAAATGAGCGATGTGTCTTTTTGTCAAACACTTGAAACGAAAATCCAAAATTTAAGAAGTTAATTGTTCTTGAAACAGAAGGCTTTGCGAGTGGCGTGACCCCAATATAATTTATCTGTGTGCCGATCACATCATAACTCAATCGAAAGCCCCACTGTCTTTTAGGGATAGAGTCATTTGCACTTGAAGCCAACGATAGCAATATTCCAATTAAAAAAAGGAGATTCTTCATGCTTTGCAATTATTGTAGATAATAACTATTTAACCTTGTTGTAATTCTGTTTTCTGGATTGTCTAAAAATAAAATGTTAGCCTCAACAATGCCAATGCTCTTTGCATAAAATGTATTAATAAACTCTTGGATGACGTTACCCTGCTCATTGCTATAAACCTCTGCTTTACAATTTAAGGCTTCAAAATTGCCCGCCCTAGTAGCTATAGATTTGAGAGATTTATCCATTTTATAAAACAAAATGACTTTCCACATGGGGAAATCCGCATCTTTTCTTACTCTTAGTGTGTCTGAAAAATTTACGGAAGAAAACATACGCTCCCCGTTAATATCTACTATATATCCACTCGAATCTCTCAGCCAATTATTATAGATTTGATATAAATTAATCGAACCTTTTTTCCACTTTATCTCATAGTATTTATTTCCATTGATGGTACTATCGTTGCTTACATAAAGTGTATCATCATAAGAGCGATCGATTTGTACTCCACTGCTATCTAACGTAAAGTTTTCATATACCCAAAAATTACCTTTTTTGAAAGGCATGTAACTATCAAATTTTTTCTCTGTGATAGTTGCTTTCTCTTTTTTACAGGCACTGAACGTTATAAATAATATAACAGCTACTAAAATCATTTTAGATTGCATAAAATTGGATTTTCTTCAAAAACGTCTCCTCTTTTTAAATATTGTATGCTGGGCAAAACAATAAATAGCTACCCCCTTTCTTCCTAATTCTTGCAAACTTACTGAGCCCCTATACTTTTCTATTTGCTTTTTATGTTTATGTTTATTCAAATATTTCTATTAAAATGACACCTCCTAGATTTAAGCAGCTGATTATCGCCTCAGTGATAGGCGTTGGTTCGTTGCTATTTGTATCGGCTGCTTCGTCTGGTTCTTTTTTTGAAGTGACCAAACAGCTCGATATTTTCACTACGCTTTATCGCGAACTCAACACCTATTATGTAGATACGCTCAACTCGACCCAGCTTATCCAATCGGGCATTGTGGCTATGACCCAGTCGCTCGACCCCTACACCGATTATATTCCCGAAGATGACATTCAAGAGTATCGCCAACAAACTACTGGCCGATATGGTGGTATAGGCGCACTCATCAGCACTAGAGGCGATTTTGTAATTATCACAGACCCATACGAAGATTGCCCAGCAGCCAAAGCTGGCCTTAGACCTGGCGATAAGCTGATTGAAATAGACGGCAAATCGGTTCGTAAAGACAACTCCGACAATGTAAGTAAACTCCTAAGAGGCAAATCAGGCACAAGTGTATTGGTAAAAATACTCCGCGCTCAAGCAGATGACACTGAAAAGGAAATACCCATCACCCTCACTCGAGAAGAAATTAAAATCAAAAACGTTCCGTATTATGGCGTTTTGAAAAATGATATTGGCTATATCCGTTTGGGTAGTTTCACCGAGCGAGCTGGCCTCGAAGTGCGCAATGCGATGATTTCACTTATTACAAAAAACAAAATTAAAGGCCTTGTGCTCGACCTCCGTGGCAATCCAGGTGGACTATTGAATGAAGCGATCAATGTAGCCAACTGTTTTGTAGATAGAGGAGTAGAAATCGTAAATACTAAGGGTAAAATAAAAGAACAAATGAATGGCTATCTCACGCAGCAAGACCCTGTAGATACCAAACTACCGCTAGTAGTACTAGTCGATGAAGGCTCTGCCTCTGCCGCAGAGATCGTATCTGGCTCGCTCCAAGACTTAGATAGAGCCATTATAATAGGAGACAAAACCTATGGCAAGGGCTTAGTGCAGTCCACACATTCACTCCCTTACAATGCTAAATTAAAAATCACTACAGCTAAGTATTATATTCCTTCTGGTCGATGTATTCAGGCGATAAATTATGCCGATAAAAAAGAAGATGGCTCAGTCCAAAAAATGGCAGATTCGTTGAAAGTAGCTTTCAAAACAAAAGGAGGCAGAACCGTATATGATGGTGTAGGAATAGAGCCAGACATCAATATCGAAAACGAAAAACTAAGCCAAGTAGCCATAGCGCTTTATATCCAAAATATGCTTTTTGACTATGCAGTGAAATATAGAGCCAAAACGCCTTCTATCTCTGCTGCAAAAAACTTTACACTCACCGATGCGGAGTACAATGATTTTGTAAAATACGTAACTGACAAAAAAGACTTTAAATATTCGACACAAAGCGAAAAACTGTTGAAAGATCTGCAAGCTACGAGCGAAAAAGAAATGCTATATACTACTATCAAACATGATATTGAGATAATGCAAAAAAAGCTGGAGCATGACAAGACCAATGATTTGATGAAAGACAAAAAAACAATAAAAGAATTGCTAGAACAGGAAATCTGCTCTCATTATTATCTAGGTGCGGGTCGTATAGAATCTACTATTCAATCTGATCCCGATGTAGAGAAAGCTATCGAAACGCTTTCAGATACACAAAAAACGCAATCTATCCTTCAAGCAAAAAAGTAAGTTGATTCATGAAAAATATAATTCAATATCCAAAGTCGATTCTACTGGGTTTAGTTACTATCACGTTGTTAAGTAGCGCGGGTAACTCCTTTTTTGAGTTATCCAAACAGCTCGATATTTTCGGTGCGCTTTTCAAAGAAATAAACAGCATATATGTAGATGATGTAGAGCCTTCAAAGCTAATGCGCAGCTGCATAGACGGCATGCTCAAGCAGCTAGACCCCTATACCGTATTTTACTCTGAAGGGCAAATCGAAAACTCACGGATCGACAACAATGAAAAACTCACGGGCATAGGTATTTATTTCAATGTAGATAAGGACAAAACAGTAGTGACCGAAGTGATCAAAGACCTAGCTGCTGACAAAGCGGGCATCGTGCCAGGCGACCAAATATTGACAATCGACAGCAAAGCTACTGCTGGCAAAGCATATGAAGATATCAGCAAGGTGTTGAAAGGAGAAGCTGGTAGTGAGCTAAGTTTGGGCATATTAAAAATAGATGGCACCAAAAAAGAAGTGAGTGTGAAAAGACAAGAATTTGTTGAAACCTCTGTACCATTTTATGGCATGCTCAACAATAAAGTAGGACTTATAAATCTCAAAATCTTTAACCAAAATGCAGGCAAAGACGTAAAAGATGCTTTTGAAAAATTGAAAAAGGAAAACCCAGAAATGAAGGGCATTATCCTCGATTTGCGTGGCAATCCTGGTGGACTTTTGACCGAAGCGGTGAATATCGTAAACGTGTTTATAGAAAAAAATCTTCTTGTAGTAAATACTAAAGGTAAAATAGCCGAATGGAACTCCACATTCAAAACCATGAACGACCCTTCGGATACCAAGATGCCAATTATTGTTTTGACAAATAGCAAATCTGCCTCTGCATCAGAAATCGTATCGGGTGCACTACAAGACTATGATAGAGGAGTAGTGATAGGGCAAAAAACATACGGTAAAGGATTGGTACAAGTCACTAAAAACCTGTCGTATGGCACAGGATTCAAAGTTACTGTAGCAAAATACTACATCCCTTCTGGTCGCTGTATTCAAGCGATTAACTATGCAGAACGAAATCCTGATGGCAGTGTCAAAAAAATCCCTGACTCACTCAAGGTAGCTTTTAAAACAGCCAATGGACGTAAGGTGTTTGATGGAGGCGGTGTAGATCCTGATTTTCCGCTAGAAAACATTGAGCAACCTACTATAGTTGAAGAGCTTTTCAAACAACGATTCATCTTCAACTTTGCATCTCAATATGCTTCCAAAAACGCCAAGATAGCAACACCTGCCGTATTCTCATTGACTGATAAAGATTTTGCAGATTTCAAAAACTATGTAAAAGCCAACAACTTCGATTATCAATCCGCTACCGAAAAAACACTGGAGGAAATCAAAAAAACAACCACCGAAGAAAATTACTTTGACGCCATTCAACCTGCCTATGCAGAGGCTATTGCTAGCCTAAAAAAAGCCAAAGAAACAGATCTTGACACCCACAAATCGGAAATCAAACAGCTATTGGAAAGTGAAATCTGTAATCGCTATTTCTATGCACATGGCAAAATCGAAAAAGCAATGCAGTCTGACCCTTGGGTGAAAAAAGCAATCGAACTCATCGACAATAATAAGCTCTATAAAGACCTGTTGTCAGCAAAGAAATAATCCATTTTGGCACTTATACTCAATATAGAATCCGGAGGGGCATTTTGTTCGGCCTGCATAGCTAAGAATGGTGTAGTAGTAGCCAGCCGACAAGAATCCACCATTAATTCACATGCTAGCAAAATCACCTTGATAATAGAGCAAGTAATAGCCGATGCAGGACTATCTATGCATCTGCTCGATGCTATAGCCATAGCAGAAGGGCCAGGCTCTTATACAGGCCTTAGAATAGGAGCCAGCACTGCCAAGGGACTAGCTTATACGCTAAATAAACCTCTCATCAAGGTTTCTTCATTTGCTATCATACTTGATGCTGCATTAGCCACATCACCTAGTTTTCCCATTATGGCCTTGATACAAGCTAAAAAAAATGCGTTCTATTATCAGTCATATTCAGATACAAATACACCTATCTCACCTCCTCAAATTATGCGTGACATAGAGGATACAACTGCTTTGCTAGAAGTTTTAAAAAACCAAAATATCTTTATCAATTGCAACAATGCGTCAATAATTGATGTATTAAAAAATATTGGCATAAAATTTGATGTCGTAAATATAGCTGCTCTAAATATGGCCAGTTCCTCGTTCTCTTTTTATGCTGATAAAAATTTTGAATCAGTCGTTTTCTTTGAACCTTTTTATCTAGGTGGCTTTGGAAAAGATTTTTAACACAAAATCTAATTTGCATATTTATTTAATAAATATATTTGACTAATAAATAAAACAACGAATATCATGAGTCTCAACAATCAAGTACTCGAACTTAGTGACCTTGCTACAGAAAAGAAAATCAAGCTCGACTATGCTATCTTAAAAAGAGCAGTACTTACCCTACGTGCCGTAAATCATCCGCTTCGTAAAGAAATGATGCAATTGCTCGAAGAAAAAAAGAAAATGACGGTTACAGAGCTTTATGTTAAGCTCCGAATCGAGCAATCAGTAGCGTCTCAACATCTTGCTATTTTGCGCAAAGCAGACGTTTTAAGTACCGAACGTGATGGAAAATTTATCTATTATGCGATAAATGCGAAGCGTGTAGAGGAGATTTCTCAGCTTATTGAGCACCTAGCACAATAATCTAACTTTTTTTCTGAACTCATTGACGCCAAATTTATTACTATCGCACCATATTTAAGGTTAGATAATGATAAATGACGAAAATTTGGAAAAATCTTACGAGATTTTTAGGGCCGTAGCTCATCCACTCCGTATTGAGATATTGAATTTTATAGCCCAAAAGGGGGAGACAAACGTGCATGGCATTTACCATACACTCGATATACCTCAATCTGTGACATCGCAACAACTCAAAATACTCAAAGATGCTGCATTGGTAAAATCCAAAGCAATGAGCAAAGAGCGGGTGTATTCAATCAACTACCCCGTTTTTTTGAAAATAGCGAATGTTATTGAAAAATATATTCTATAAATAGGCTTTAAGCGTTAATTTTACTGCCTAGATTTTGCTAACGTTTTGTATTTGCTATTATGTCCACTGATTCCATATATATTGATCTGAGAGGCTTTGCTGCCTTTTGCGATAAGCACATTGCTGGAGCATATTGTATTCCGCTCTCTGCTTCGTTTGATACGCTCATCGACATGATAGACGAAAATCAACCTTTTACCTTTGTAGTATCTCCAGAGATAGCTAATGACTCCTTTTTCAAATCAAAATGCCTATCGTTAAGTAAAAGTGTGGTGATTTGGGACGAAAATATAGAAGCCTCTTACGCTACCGATATGTGCATAGGCATTGATGATGAAGAATTCAAAATCGACTATACCTTCGATGAGTTTTATTTAGTCGATTTGCGAGATGCCCTAGATTTTGAAAAAGACCATATCGAACATGCTTGCACTATACCACTAGAAGAATTAAATCATATTGTAGTAGATCTTGAGCCACAGTATATGTACTATTTGTATGCCGACCACATAGATGCGGTGGGCTTTGCTGTCTCTGTGTTCAAACGTAATGGCATCCACAATCTAAGAGCGGTATTCCCTCCTTTTGAGATATTAAAAAACACGCTAGCCAATTAATTTATACAATGAATTTTGCCGCTCAAAATCGCCCGCTTTTAATCCAAAATGCCTCTGCCCAAAAAGTAGATTTGTTAGTAATAGGTGGCGGAGTTACAGGTGCAGGCATAGCCCTCGATGCAGCTATGAAAGGCCTTAGCGTAGTACTCATCGAAAAAAATGATTTTGCCAGCGGCACGAGTAGTCGTTCTACAAAGCTTATTCATGGTGGACTTCGCTACCTCAAACAATTCGAATTTAAACTAGTAAAAGATGTAGGCAGCGAGCGGGCAGTAGTATATAAAAACGCTCTCCACATCGTTCGCCCAGAGCGTATGCTTTTGCCCATTATCAAAAATGGTTCTCTAGGCCAAAACAGCTCTTCGCTTGGCCTTTGGGTCTATGATTTTTTGGCAGGTGTCAAAAAAAATGAGCGCAGAGAAATGCTCTCTAAAGATAAAACACTCACTTACGAACCTCTACTCAATAAAGAAAAACTAACTGGGGGTGGCGTTTATTTCGAATACCGAACAGATGATGCTCGCCTAGTGATAGAACTACTCAAAACAGCTCATCAAGAAGGAGCTATATCACTCAATTACTGCGAAGCCTCAAAGTTTGTGTATGACGCTAATGGAAAAATAAAAGCAGTAGAGGTATTAGACAAAGTAACCAACAAAACGTTTGAAATTGTGACAGAATTTGTCGTTAATGCTGCTGGACCGGGCGTAGATTTGATTCGCAAAAAAGACAACTCCCTTCATGGCAAACGCCTTCAACTTACGAAAGGGATACACCTCGTTTTTCCGAAAGAAAAAATCCCTTTAAACCAAGCTGTATATTTTGATGTAGCTGATGGTCGAATGATGTTCGCTATACCTCGTGGAGAAGTTACCTATGTGGGTACTACCGATACTATATATAATCAAGACATAGACAAGCCGCTAGTTTTAAAAGAAGATGTGGACTACACCATCAAGGCGATAAACGATATGTTTCCAACATTAAATATCAAACCGTCTGATATTCAGTCGAGCTGGGCAGGGCTTCGGCCGCTCATATATGAAGATGGAAAAAACCCTTCTGAACTATCTCGCAAAGACGAAGTAATGGTATCTGACTCAGGACTCATATCCATAGCTGGAGGCAAACTCACTGGCTATCGACTCATGGCCGAAAAGATCGTGACACTCGTAGTTGCTGGCTTAAAAAAACAAATCAACCGAAGTATTTCTACCAAGCAAAAAGCGCTTTCAGGCTCATTTGCAAGTGAAGCCGATTTGCAAAATTTCATCAAATCTACGACTGCAGAAGCTAATCTGCCTATTGAAAAATGGGCAACACGATATGGCACTAACACGACTCAACTCATCGACAAAGCAGCCTCCACAGCAAGCGATGCTTTAGTAGCAGAAATAGACTATTGCATCGAAAATGAAATGGCACTGAAACTTACTGACTTTGCCGTTCGTAGAAGTGGTATGCTCTATTTTGAATTGCCTACTCTTTTAGAAAAACTCGATTTTATTGCCCACCATTTTCAACTTCGATTAGGTTGGAATGAGGAAGAAAAAGCTACTCAACTAGCTCAAGTCCAACAGCTCATCAAAGAAGCGACCTGTTTCGACTGATTTTTTTTGCCTAAAAAAGCAGGCGTACTATTTTCTTTTTAATATCCATTTGCTTATCATTGACATCATGCAACACGAACTCAAGATATACAACACCCTCTCTCGACAAAAAGAGCTTTTTACCCCCATCAATCCATTGCATTTGGGTATGTATCTCTGTGGCCCTACGGTGTATGGCGATGCGCATCTCGGTCATGCTCGCCCTGCCATTACATTCGACATTGTATATCGCTATTTTAAGCATCTTGGATTCAAAGTGCGGTTTGTTAGAAACATAACCGATGTAGGTCATCTCGAAAATGATGCAGATGAAGGCGAAGATAAAATCGCTAAAAAAGCACGCCTCGAACAAATAGAACCTATGGAGGTAGCCGAGTTTTATACTCGAGGCTATCACAAAAATATGGAGGCACTCAATGTGCTCCCGCCTAGTATCGAACCTAAAGCTACGGGCCATGTGATAGAACAAATCGAAATGATAAAACAGCTTTTTGAAAACGGCTACGCATACGAATCAAACGGCTCTGTCTATTTTGATGTAGAAAAATACGATAAAGCTGAAAAATATGGCGAACTAAGCGGGCGAATACTCGAAGACCTCAACGCTGGCGCAGGAAACGAACGTAGAGTACTCGAAGGGCAATCAGAGAAAAAAAATCCAGCCGATTTTGCGCTTTGGAAAAAAGCCTCTGACGAACATATCATGCGCTGGCCTTCGCCTTGGAGCGATGGATTTCCGGGATGGCATATTGAGTGCTCTGCCATGAGTAAAAAATACCTTGGCGAAACTTTTGATATTCATGGAGGAGGTATGGATTTACTTTTTCCGCATCACGAATGTGAGATAGCACAATCAAAAGGAGCTTCTGGCAAAGCGCCTGTAAACTATTGGATGCACTGCAATATGATTACCATAGGTGGACAAAAAATGGGTAAATCGCTTGCCAATTTTATTAATCTAGATCAGCTATTTTCGGGTCAACACCCGCTACTTGTACAAGCCTACAGCCCAATGACCGTTCGCTTTTACATACTACAAGCACACTACCGCAGTACTGTAGATTTTTCAAACGAAGCTCTCCAAGCTGCAGAAAAAGCCTATACACGACTCAAAAGCTCCTATGACCTTTTAGACAAAATCATTTTTGTTGAAAACAATGCTGTACAATCAGCTGAGGCTATAAAAGCAATAGATGGTGCTATAGCAGAAATGTATCAACATATAGCCGATGACTTCAACACGGCTGAAGTGATAAGTCGATTGTTTGAATTGATGAAAAAGGTAAATGCTTATGCTAACAAACAAGCTGACCCTGCCGAACTCGATGTGGCTACATTTGAAAAAATGAAGACAGCGTATAAATTGTTTTTTGACGATTTACTCGGCCTACAACCCGCTACAGCACAGCAAAACAGCGACATCAGCGAAGGATTGATGGGATTGATTTTGACCTTGCGCGAAAACGTACGCAATCAAAAAGATTTTGCTACATCAGATAAAATCAGAGACACCCTTGCCGCACTCGGAGTAGTCGTAAAAGATGGCAAAGAAGGCACTACTTGGAACAGAGAATAGTTAGCACGCAGCTAGCATTTTTCATACACTATCGCTAATCCTTGACCCACACCCACACACATGGTGGCTAAGCCATAACGAGTATTTTCTCTTCGTTTCATTTCATGCAAAAGCGTAGTGGTGATGCGACTTCCAGAGCATCCTAGCGGATGACCGATTGCTATCGACCCTCCATTTACATTCACGATTTCAGGATTCAAATCGAGCTCGCGCACACAAGCTAAACTTTGGGAAGCAAAGGCTTCATTGAGTTCTACCAAACCCAAATCATTGGCAGTGATACCTGCACGCTGCAATGCCTTTAACGAAGCTGGCACAGGACCTATACCCATAGTAGCAGGATGCACACCTGCTGCACCTACCGATACGATACGCGCCAAAGGCTTTATATTATTGCGTTTTACAAAATCTGCACTCGCTACAAGTGTAGCCGCTGCACCATCATTGATACCTGATGAGTTGGCTGCTGTGACAGTGCCCTCTTTTACAAATGCGGGTTTTAGTTTCGCTAAATCAGCCATAGAGCTAAGCCTAGGATGCTCATCTTGATTAAAAGATACTGTATCTTTTCCCATTTTTACATCTATCGATATAAGCTCATCAGCAAACTTATTTGCCTCATGTGCTCGCTGATATTTTTCTTGCGATAACTGCGCAAAAGCATCTTGTTCCTCACGACTTATCTTCCAATCACGAGCTACGTTCTCGGCCGTTTCGCCCATCGCAAAAGTATAATCTGATAAAAATGAAGGGTTCGTAAATCGCCAACCTATGGTTGTATCAAAAAGCTGTTGCCCTCTATCAAAAGCAGCCGTAGGTTTCGACATCACCAGTGGTGCACGGCTCATGCTTTCTACCCCTCCAGCTATATACAAATCGCCATCTCCATTTTTTATCGCCCGAAATGCATCGGCTATACTCTGCAAGCCTGATGCACAAAGCCTATTGACCGTAACGCCACCTATGTGCAATGGCAGCCCTGCTAACAATACCGCCATACGTGCCACATTTCTATTGTCCTCACCACTTTGATTGGCTGCACCTAAAACTATCTCCTCAATTTCAGCGGTTTCGATAGCTGCATTTCGAGCCAAAAGATTTTTTATCACATGCGCTATCATATCATCGGGGCGAGTAGCGGATAGGCTACCGCCATATTTACCTACTGCTGTGCGAGCTGCATCTATTATATATACTTCCATAATTTACGATTGTGTTCAAAATTAATTTTAGTTTTGGATTAAAATAACTCAGATGATCCAACGTATCCAAACTATCTACTTATTTCTCGCAGCTACACTGGCTGGTTTGTATCTCTACTCGCCTATTTTAGTATTTGAAATGGGGCAAAACAGCCAACTCTTGAGAGCGTGGGAACTCAAATACTTTTATCAAGGCTATTTTATTTTTGTAGTAGCCATAGCCGCGGGTATTTCCATAGGTGCAAGCCTGATTGCGGTATTACTTTTCAAAAAACACACATTTCAAAAAGCGCTAAGCTGGTTAAGTATTTTGGGTATGTTGTTTTGCTTTTTCTATGCACTTTCGAGATGGCACTATGTTGACTATATCGAAGATGCTATTTTCTATTATGGCAATATAACGCCTTGGGTGGTGATTGTTTTAAACCTATTGGCCATAAGAGGCATCAGTCATGATCAAAAGCTAGTGCGTAGCTACGATAGACTGAGATAAAAACAAAGCAAAACATGTCTATCAAAATTTTAGTAACGGGCGGCACCTTCGACAAAGAATATGACGAAATCAATGGCCGACTCTTTTTTAAAGATACTCACCTCCGCGATTTGCTAGAGCTAGGTCGATGCAGGCTCGAAGTAGATATTCGCACCTTGATGATGATCGACTCGCTCGAAATGTCTAACACAGACAGAGCATTGATTTTAGCTACTTGCGAAAACTGCGATGAAGATAAAGTCGTCATCACACACGGCACAGATACGATGGAGGAAACGGCTCGTTTTTTAGGTAAGGCGAAACTTGCTAAAACCATTGTACTCACAGGGGCTATGATTCCTATCAAATTTGGTAGTTCGGATGGACTTTTCAATTTGGGTACTGCGCTCGCTTTTGCTCAGTCATTGCCACATGGTGTTTATATCGCTATGAATGGTCAATATTTTGACTGGGACAACGTGAGAAAAAATAAAAGCACAGGGGTGTTTCAAACATATCCGTAATTTTTTCGTATAACTTTTTTATATTCGACTTTCAAAAAAATTTAACAATCATGCGAAATATAGTTTTTGCGCTCTCCGTTGTGCTCACTTTGTCAGCTTGTAGCAACAAGAAAAAACTTACCGACAATCTCCATGGCACATGGTATGTATATAAATATCTAAAAGATGGTATAGACAAGACTGCGGTAGCACCTTATTCAGATTCCATACGAAATTATACTATCGAATTTACCTCGGGGGGCGATTTTAAAGAAACGAATGTTTTTGCACCAGATACAGTCATACTGCCTGGCAAATGGGCATTTGAAGATAACAACGAAACACTGACACTAACCGATACCGTTTATAAATCTAGAAGCTACACTATATTCAATCTTGAAGGCAATCACGTAGAACTTCGCAGACTAGGGACTAATCGCTATTTAAGAAAACAACAATAAACTTCTTTCAATTTTATCTATTATGAAAAAACTATTCATCGGCTCTTTAAGCTTACTATTGCTCGTATTGGTAGGATGCGACAAAAAAACTCTCAATAAAAATATAGAAGGCACTTGGGGTGTAAAAACATACCTTTTTGACACTAAAGATAAAACAGCTACTTTCAATCGCGACAAGGCACAGTTTAGATGGACATTTAATGCCGACAATCAATTTTCAGAAACTTGGAAAAGAATAGACACTTTTGTGGTAAATCGCTATGACTCTACATTTGTGTATGACTCTACTACCATGACCAATAATTTAACTAAAATAGACACTGTAGGTGTACCCAACATCAACCAACAAATCTTCTCTAACAAAGGCGAGTGGACACTCACCAACAGCAATAAGTTTTTACAACTTAGAGATACTAGCAATGCCGTAAGAGAATATAGAATATTGGAGCACTCTACCTCTTCACTTCGATTGTTTAAAGGCAATGAAGAGTTTTTATTGGAGGCGAAGTAATTTGTCAAGTTCGTTAACTAGCCGATGTAGGCGTTTTAGGGATTAGCCTTTAGGGACTAGTTTAATTGAGGTAATGCCAATGGTAGGACTACCAAACTATAAAGTAAAAACGAATAAAAAATGACAATTAAAGAGACAATTTTAAGAAGTCTTGATGAGATAAACGGGCTAACAAACTATATAGAAATTTACAACCATATTGTCAAAAACAATCATTATGAATTTGGAAATGCTAAAACTCCCTCTGCTACAATTTCTGCATACCTTGGCGACTTTATTCGTAATGGCGATACAAGAGTAAAGAGAATAAAACAAGATGGAGGAACTTATGCGTACTACCTGACCAAAAACGAGCAAAACATAGGCATTGAAATATTGAGTGGCGACTCAAAAACTCAAATTGCAAAACAAACTAAATCACACAAATCAAAGACATACGAAGAAAGAGATTTGCATAAACTATTGAGTAGTTATCTAAAAAACACAGATACTTACTCAAAAACAATTTTTCACGAACAGTCTAACGGAAAAGACAACAATCAAATTTGGACACATCCAGATATGGTTGGGATTAAGTTTTTAAACCTACAAACAAAAGCAAGTCAAAATTTTTTGAAATCAATAAATCGAGTTGACACTTTCAAATTGAGTTCATACGAACTTAAAAGAGAAATTAACAGCGACAGCGAACTTAAAAAAGCATTTTTTCAGGCCGTTTCAAATTCAAGTTGGGCAAATTATGGATATTTAGTAGCGTTTGAGTTTAGCGACAGTTTGAATGAAGAAATGGCAAGACTAAATCAATCGTTCGGAATAGGAATCATTGAACTAAATGCAAATCCTTACCAAAGCAAAGTGCTTTATCCTTCAGTATTTCGGGATTTGGACTTTAAAACGATTGACAAACTTTGTAAAATGAACAAAGAATTTGAAAAGTTCATCGAACAGACGGAGAAACTAATGACGGCAAGCGAAAAATATGTTTCAGGTGCAGAAAAAGAACTTGACGAATTTTGTGACGGCTGCTTTGCAAACGATACAGAAGTTGAAAAGTATTGCAAAGAAAAATATATATCTACAAACGAAGAATTATAAGTACCCTACCTCATATCTTCAATCTAATTTTTTAGTATCCTCTTCTCGCCCATCCAACTCTTATTCCGCTGGTTCCCACAGCTCTAATTTATTGCCATCGGGGTCAAGAATCCAGATAAATTTGCCAAACTCAGACTCTTCTTTGCCCAGCACAGCTATGTTCTTTTCTTTGAACAGTAGCTCAAAATCAGCGACACTACTTACCACAAAATTGATCATAAAATCTTTTGTAGAAGGCTCAAGATACTTTGTGTCTTTATCAAAAATACTCCATATAGCATAAGCATCTTTAGATTCATTTTGGCTCAAGCTAAATTGCATGCCCCAAGCCTCGCTTGCGATGCCTAAAACGTCTCTATACCACGTATATAGTGCCGTTGGATTATCCGATTTGAAAAAGATACCGCCTATACCTATTACTTTGGGTGTTGTTTTCATTGTTATCAAATTTTAAAATTGACTTAAATCATCGCACAATATCGTTAAACTTTTGTTTATTTAAGTCGTATGAATCATTACATTTGGGCTGCGAAATAAAAAAATCAACCACACTATGTCAAATAAAGCTACAATCACATACGGAGACAAGTCGTATGAATTTCCTGTATTTACAGGCACCGAAGGCGAATCAGCTATCGAAATTGGTAAACTTAGAGCCCAGTCTGGACTTGTAACGCTTGATGAAGGCTACAGAAATACAGGGGCTACGGTATCTACCATTACTTTCTTAGATGGCGAACAAGGTATTTTGCGTTATAGAGGATACAATATAGATGACCTCGCCTCTAAAGCATCTTTCGTAGAAGTGATGTACTTACTTATATATGGCGAACTACCTACTAAGGAGCAATTGACCAAGTTTGAAAACGATTTGACCATGCATACTTTGGTGCATGAAAACTTGAAAAAAGTATTTGACGTTTTCCCTTCGGGCTCACACCCTATGGGTCAATTAATGACGATGATTTCTGGACTTTCTTCTTTCTATCCAAATGCGCTAAACCCAAACAACGCACCAGAAGAAACCAACTTAACTATCACACGTTTGCTAGCTAAGATGCCTACTATCTGTGCTATGATTCAGAAAAAAGGAAAAGGCCATCCAGTACTTTACCCACAAAACAAATATGACTACGTTACCAACTTTTTGTACATGACTTTTGGCAATGTAACAGAAGAATATGTAGCTGACCCAGTAATCGTAGATGCTATGAATAAACTCCTCATTCTGCATGCTGACCATGAGCAAAACTGCTCTACCTCATCGGTACGAATCGTAGGTTCTGCCCACACAAACTTATACGCTTCGATAGCTGCGGGAGTAGCTGCTCTTTGGGGTCCTAGACATGGCGGTGCTAACCAAGAAGTACTCGAAATGCTAGAAGACATTAGAGATAACGACAATGGAGATGTGAAAAAAGTATTGCAAGATGTGAAAGATAAAAAACGCTTACTCATGGGCTTTGGTCATAGAGTATATCGCAATTTTGACCCACGTGCAAAAATCTTGAAAGAGTCTTGCGACAAGATTTTAGCCAAGTTGGGGGTGAATGATCCATTACTAGCCATTGCAAAAGAATTGGAAGAAGCGGCATTGGCTGACCCTTATTTTGTAGAAAGAAAATTGTATCCAAACGTAGATTTTTATTCAGGTATCATCTATAAAGCAATGGGCTTCCCGACACCTATGTTTACGGTATTGTTTGCATTGGGTCGATTGCCAGGATGGATATCTCAGTGGAAAGAAATGCGCGAGCGAAAAGAAGACATTGGTCGTCCTCGTCAAATCTACAATGGCCCTACAGAAAGAGCTTTCCCAGATATTAAAGATAGAAAATAATCCATAAGCCCATCTTGGGATGGGTTTTTTGATTATATAATTTTATCTTAGTGTTTAAATAAACTAAGATGAAATATAAGCTACTCACACTACTGGTATTCTTTGGAGGCACTCTTCTCGCCCAAAACAATGTAGGCATCGGCACTATCAATCCAAACGCTTCATCAATATTAGACTTGACTAGCACAGACAAAGGTATGCTAGTACCAAGACTTACTACCATTCAACGTAATGCTGTTGTATCTCCAGCACAAGGATTGTTGGTTTACGACACCGATGTGCAGTGCTTTTTTTATTTTGAATCTAGTTGGAAAAATCTCTGTAATGCAGGAGCCAC
>CALAYL010000020.1 GCA_937894725.1 uncultured Bacteroidota bacterium | reverse complement strand
GATTAACGTAATTTTATATCACTAAAAATCAATTAGCTATAAATTTCAAATCATCCCTAGTCAATTCAAATTTATCAATTTGTTTTTGAATTCTCTTCACTAAACCTAATTTTCTTTTTTGATCTAAAAAACAGATATCATTCTGGGTTGATGTATTGAACGCCCTTTACTACCATCCCGAAAACACTGGACAAGTTATTCCAAATGATGACGGCTAATTTTACTCATGTTTTTTTATTTTTTAAGGTATTCTTGATTCGCTATACTTCATTCTAGCAGTTGCACTCACAGCAGATACTCTTCATTTTCTAAAATTTATTCGATAAAAAAAATCGCTGAGTGGAGTGGAGTCTTTCAAGTTTCCGATGGCATTGGCGGCATTGCGCAATGCTATTTTAAGGCGATTACTGCCTTTAGGTATTTTACTTGAGAGCACTTTACCCCCACTTACTTTGTTGTTTGGAGCCAACCTAAGCCACGAGCAAAATTGTTTGGCAGATGCAAATTTTTTGATGCCATCGATACCTACTTCGCTCATCAACGATAAGACTGTAGAGTAACTCATGCCTTCAATAGCTAAAAGGTCTGTACCCTCAAGCATTTGATAGGATTTTAGATTTAGGTCAATACCCTTAGCCGTGTCCCTTTCTGAAAAAGCTTGACCCCATTTGTGCAGGTATTTTTTCTGAGTTAGGCAAGTCTAATTCTATTTATGGCAGGTATTATTTCCACCCCATGTAGCCAAAATATGTGTTGCACGTGCATATAAAACAATCACTTTTTTCAAAACTTTCTATTTTTAATGCACTAAAATTAGTTAGTTTTGCGTTTTAAAAGTAAAATACTATCATGTTCAATCAAGCATTTTTAAAAATTATAGCCGTTATCGCCATCGTTGGATTTACCCTATCTTCTTGCGATCGCCATACTTGCCCTACATATTCTCAATCGCAATCTGTAACTGCAGACCCTAAAGCATAAAACATGAATTGGCATCATTTAGACGCTGAGGCTGTGCTCCAAGCTGCCGTAGTGCAGTCTTATCAAGTTCCTGTACTTTTCTTTAAACATAGCACTCGATGCTCAATTAGCCTTATGGCCAAGCGGGCTTTTGAAGGGAGTTTTCAGTTTACTGAAGAGCAAGTAGTGCCTTATTTTCTTGACTTATTGAGTTTTCGCCCTTTGTCAAATCAGCTCGCCACAGATTTAGGCGTGCCACACGAGTCGCCACAGCTGCTCCTCGTCAAAGACGGCAAATGTATCTACCATGCATCGCACAGCGACATAGATGCAGCTGCACTCGTCAAATATCTTTAAATTACTAGCTAAATATCCTTAACTTCGCACCACTATGAGTTTTACAGTAGCCATTGTGGGGCGCCCTAATGTGGGCAAATCCACACTTTTCAATAGATTAATTGGAGAAAAAAAAGCCATCATTGATGATTTCAGTGGGGTAACCCGCGACCGTATATACGGGGAGTCTGACTGGGGTGGTCGCAATTTTAGTGTCATCGACACAGGCGGGTTTGTGCCTCGCTCAAACGATATTTTTGAAAAGCACATCAAAGAGCAGGTTATCATAGCTATGCAAGAGGCTTCGCTCTTATTGTTTTTGGTAGATGCTACCTGCGGTATCACTGATTTAGATGCCGAGTTTGCCGATTTGCTCCGCAGGTCGTCAAAAAAAGTGATGCTGGTCGTAAATAAATGCGACAATTTTGAGCGCCTTATCAATGCCAATGAATTTTACAGCCTTGGCCTTGAAAACTTATACAGCATATCGTCTATGACGGGTTCTGGTACGGGCGAATTGCTCGATGCTATCGTGGAGTTTATGCCCGAAAAAGAGGAGGAAGTAGAAGCGGTGCAGATACCCAAAGTGTGTATAATAGGCCAGCCAAACGTAGGTAAATCGTCTTTGGTAAATGCACTTTTGGG
Source organism: uncultured Bacteroidota bacterium (assembly GCA_937894725.1). GTDB lineage: Bacteria > Bacteroidota > Bacteroidia > Chitinophagales > LD1 > CALAYL01. Next base: position 52,555 of record CALAYL010000020.1, on the reverse strand, counting down.
CGAGGAAAGAAATATCGTAACACCTATAGCGGGAACCACACGCGATAGTGTGCATAGTTTATACCAAAAATACGACAAGTCGTTTATACTCATCGATACTGCGGGCATAAGACGAAAAAACAAGGTACATGAAGATTTAGAATTCTATTCGGTGATTAGAGCTATCAAGGCATTAGACGAATGTGATGTGGCGGTGATAGTGCTCGATGCGAACAATGAGCTTTCACAACAAGACCTTACTATATATCGAATGGCGATTCGCAAAAAGCGAGGTATCATAGTAGCCGTCAATAAATGGGATTTGATAGAAAAAGACGATAAAACGATGCTTCGTTTTGAAGAACACATCAAGTCAAAACTAGCGCCATTCAATGATGTACCTCTGTTATTTATTTCGGTATTAGAAAAGCAACGTATCTTCAAACTAGTAGATGAAATAGAAAACGTATATAACCGAATGAGCATAAAAGTACCAGGTGCTAAGTTGAATGAAATCATGCTAAAAGAAATAGGTCGCTATCATCCGCCAGCTACCGCAGGCAAATTGGTCACGATCAAATATGTAGCACAGCTACCCTCGCGTACACCTACTTTCGCTTTTTTCTCCAATCATCCAAAATACATAGGCGAGGGGTATAAAAACTTCTTAGAAAATCAGTTGCGCAAGCATTTTGACCTCTGTGGAGTGCCCATTACCATCGCTTTTAGAGAAAAATAAAAATTTTTTAGCAAAAATTTGGAAAATTGCCAAAAGTGTTTGTATTTTCGCACGTCAATTATTTAACCCATTAAAAAAACAAACAAAAAATGAAAAAATTATTTTTGTCTTTCGCAGTTGTAGCTGGTATCGTTCTAGCTTCTTGTAATAACAAAGCTGAAGAAGCTGCTACTGAAGCTACAGAAGCTGCTACTGAAGCGGTAACTGAAACTACTGAAACAGTAACTGAAACAGTAGAAACTGCTGTTGATACTGCAGCTGCTGCAGTAACTTCAACTGTAGAAGCTGTAAAAGAAGAAGTTAAGAAGTAATCTAACTGAAATCTGATAAGGAAGTCCCGCTTGCGGGACTTTTTTATTTTTACAAACACAAGTTTTAAAAAAATGAATACTCCCCGCTGGGTACTAAAAAGCACTAGACGTGCTTACCAAAAGAAAAAATCGCTCACTAAGTTTTTGCAATCGCTCAAACGAAAGAAAAATTTAAAGCTATTGCCTATCGTCAAAAAAGTGGATGCAGCAGTGTGGGCTGAGACCCAATGTCTCGATTGTGCCAACTGCTGCCGAACTATGACACCTACTTTTAGCAAAGCAGAGGTGAGAAAAATAGCCACTCATGTGGGTATGACCTATCAGGCTTATTTTGAGAAATATCTCAAAATAGATGAAGACAATGGCGATATTGTCAATGTCAATCAACCTTGCCAACATCTCAATCTCAAATCGAATAAGTGTGTTATATATGCTATCCGACCCAAGGATTGTAGTGGATTTCCACACTTTGTGCGTACCGATTTTTTAGATCAAGTAGGCGTGTACTCCGAAAATCTGCATCGCTGTCCTGCTACATTAGCCTTTGTGGAGAAATTGGAAAAAGCGGTAGCCGCGAAGTGATTTTCGCTATTCGCAAATCGTAGAGTCGCAAATCGAAACTTGCATATCGCACAGTCGCTCCAAAATTCTATATTTACAAAAAAAATCGCTACATGAAAGTTTACAACAATATACTCGAAACCATAGGTAATACCCCTTTAGTCAAAATCAATAAAATAGGCAAGGATATTATCAAAGCAGATTTATATGCTAAAGTAGAGTATTTCAATCCAGGGAATTCTATCAAAGACCGCATAGGCTACCAAATGGTGATAGATGCCGAGGAACAAGGCCTTTTGAAGCCAGGCGGTACCATTATCGAATGCACCTCTGGCAATACAGGTATGGGGCTCGCACTGGCTGCTGCAGTAAAGGGATACAAAGCCATTTTTACCACTACAGACAAGCAATCGAAAGAAAAGATAGACATACTCCGTGCGGTAGGTGCAGAGGTGATTGTATGCCCTACTAATGTTTCACACGATGACCCTAAGAGTTATCATTCCGTAGCTCATCGGCTTTCGCTCGATATTCCAAATTCATATTGGATCAATCAATATGAAAATTTGTCGAATCGCAAGGCGCACTACCTCACCACTGGGCCAGAGATTTTTGAACAAACCGATGGCAAAATAACGCATTTTGTAGCTACTATCGGTACAGGAGGTACAATGACAGGCACAGCCATGTATCTAAAAGAAAAAAATAAAAATATTCATACCCTTGCAGTAGATGCCCAAGGATCGATTTTAAAAGCCTATAAGGAAACAGGCAAAATGGATATGACACAAGCTTATCCTTATCTCATCGAAGGTATAGGTCAAGATTTGATACCCGGCAATTTTGATTTTGATTTTATTGATTTTGTGGAGCAGGTGTCTGATAAAGATGCAGCGCAGATGTGTCGCAGATTAGCACGTGAGGAAGGTTTATTTACCGGCTACTCGGGCGGTGCGGTAATGCAGGGTGTGCTCCAAATGGCCGATAGATTTAAAGAAGGTGATGTGGTGGTTATCGTGTTTCATGACCATGGCAGCCGCTATGTAGGCAAGGTCTATAACGATGACTGGATGCGTGAAAGAGGCTTTTTGGAAGATGATGAAGTGACGGCTAAAACAATCTTGCAGCGTAAGCGCGAAATTAAAAATCTGGTGAGTGTAACAGCTGTGCATAAAGTGATAGACGCTTTCAATATGATGAAAGAAATGGGATTGACTCAGCTGCCTGTGATGGAAGGCGATAGCATGGTAGGTAGTATATCCGAACATTCGATTTTGAATCTCATCGTAGAAAATGGAAATGCGCGTGAGATTGCGGTGGGTGATGTAATGAGTAAGCCATTTCCAGTGGTAGATTGGAACGCACCTTCGTCTGAAATTTCAAAGTATATCACTCGCGAAAACTCTGCCGTATTGGTCAATAAACCTACGGGCGAATTGGCTATTATCACCGAGTTTGACTTGATAGAAGCGATGGCTTAAAACAAGCGTTGAAAATTGATTTCTAAGTGGTCTGAATACCTAATGAAAAAATTTGGCATTCACATCTTAATTTCAACTATTGGTGAATTTATTCTTTATTTACAAGGGAATAATCCGAACAAACGACCAAATTTTATGGACAAACATCAAGAGCTTTCTACTGCTCAAAAAATATCTGCCGACCGCAATAGAACGAATATCCTTAAAAATTCGGAGCAGAAGACTATCCGTTTTCTGTGTGAGCGACTGCCACTTTGGATGACACCTGATGTGCTTACAGCCATTGGTTTTTTGGGGAGTATTATGGTGTTTTTGGGCTTTTGGTTTGGGCGAACTGATTCGCATTTTCTTTTAGTGAGTGTGGTAGGATTTGCAATACAATGGTTTGGCGATTCGCTCGATGGTCGTATCGCTTATTATAGAGATATTCCACGCAAGTGGTATGGTTTTTCGCTCGATATGACAATGGATTGGCTCTCTACTATTTTGATAGGGTTGGGCTTCTTTTTTTATTTACCCGAAGATCATCGTATTTATGTTTATACCTTTATCGTAGCTTATGGGTGGACGATGATTATAGCGTTATTGAAGTATAAAGTCACAGACAAATATGAGATCGATACAGAGGCAGGATTTGGCCCTACAGAATTGCGTATTATACTCTGTACATTGATAGGTTTGGAGGCGTTTTTCCCATTTATTTTGGCGTATGTGAGTTTGTTGCTAAATGTGATATTGTATGTGATCAATGGGTTTGATTTTATTAAACTATTGAAATTGGCAAATGCACGTGATGCTGAAGAGAAGTTAGCTAAAAAGTGAAATCATCCGTTTTTGTTTTTCTAAAAGCTCAATTATCTGCCTTTTTAGGTGGTCTTTTTGATTATCTTATCATGATAGCGCTCACCGAATGGGGAGGCTTGTTTTATACCTATTCTATCGCTATCAGTGGGGTGCTAGGTGCAGTAGTCAACTTTAGTATCAACCGCTATTGGACTTTTGGTGCTGCACAAACGCCTACGAGTAGGCAGTTGCCCAAATTTGTGTGTGTGGTGATAGGAAGTATTTTATTAAAAAGTAGTGGCACGTATCTATTGACAGAAGGTACTTTGCTTGATTATAAAATTAGTAGAATTGTCATAGACCTATTTGTATCATTGGGGTTTAACTTTGTACTTCAAAAATATTGGGTATTTGCAGATGCAAAAAAAGCTACCCAATAGGTAGCTTTTTTGTATAGTTAAAATAGTTGAAGTTACTTTGCTACTGCGCTATTCATTTCATTGAATTTTGCTTCGGCAGTTACCATAAAATCGTTAAAGGTTTTCATCTCTTCTGGTTTCAATTTGCCAGCCAATGCGCTAGCACCATTTGCCCAACTCATAAATTTTTTGCTTAGTTCGGCAGCTTTTACGTTGTCGCCTGTGCCTTTGAGCGAAGCATATTCGCCCATCAAGGCTTTATAGTCATCACAAAATTTCTTAGCCTCTGGAGCTTCAAAATTTGGCACTTCGATACTGCTCACGATTTCGGTAGCCACAGCTGGTTCAGTAGTTTGCGCTGGGGTTTCTACCACTTCAGTAGCTACGGGTGCGGTTTCCGGAGTTTTGTTTTTGCAACTCTGCAATCCGATAAAAAATAAGCTAAGGGCTGATAGCAGTAATAAGTACTTTTTCATAGTGTTTTTTGTTTTAATTTGATACGAAAGTCGAAAAAAATCGACAGAAAAGAGAAAAAAACATCAAAAAAATAAAGTCTAATGGATAGAAATAATAAATTTGGATAAAATTAAAATAACAACACATGGGAGTATTATCTTTTATTAAAAATGCGGGTTCAAAACTTTTTGGACTAGGCGTGAGTGATGACGAAAAGGCAGCTAAAATCATCGCGCATCTTCAATCTTTTGAGCTTGACACTACGAACCTAACAGTGGCTGTAGCGGATGATGTGGTAACATTAGGAGGTTCTGTAGATACTATTTTTCAAAAAATTCGTGTAGTAGCTACTGCAGGCAATATAGATGGCATATCATCTGTAAATGACGATAACCTAGCAGTAGGCGAGCCAGTAGAAATCAACGTAGCACCAGAGGAGCAATACCACACCGTAGTGAGTGGAGATACGCTTTCGGGTATTTCTAAAAAGTTTTATGGAAATGCAAATTTGTACAACAAAATTTTTGAAGCCAATAAACCAATGTTGAGCAATCCGGATAAAATCTATCCTGGACAGATGCTAGTGATACCGCAGCAAAATTAAATTCAATAAGATTTCTATTGTAAAGTCGAATCGAAAGATTCGACTTTTTTATGCTACAAACCGCTTACAAATTTAGCCACACCATCGAAATAAGTCTGTTGGTCATCCCACATACAGAGGTGGCTTCCTTTGTCACAAAATAGGTATTGCCCATTGGGCAACAGTTCACTCATTTTTTTCATAAAATCTGGATCCATTGAGTCGTAGCGTGCGCCTATGGTGAGGGTCTTCGTTTTTATTTTGGCTAAATCGGCTGTTCTATCCCAATCTTTGAGCAGTCCACCTGGCACAAATTCACTCGGGCCTTGAATCAAGGCATACACTGGGCCATTGATATGCTTAAAACTCCTACGGATCGGCTCTGGCCAATCACTTTCGGGCATTCGACAAATATATTTTGTATAAAATTCGGTTGTCACTAGTTGCGTGTAAATAGGGTTTGAAAAGTCGCCTTTGGCTTCATACATTTTGAACGTATCTAAAAGCGAGGGACGCAGTTCTTCGCGCAATTTTTGATTATAAGCACCATAGGCAGGGTAGCTACTCATCATGTTGGAGATAATGAGACCTTTGAGATTTTGCTGATATTTGAGGGCATACTCCATAGCCAAAATACCACCCCAGCTTTGACCTAAGAGTATGAAATTGCTACTGTCTAAGCCTAAAGCAATGCGAACTTGCTCCACCTCCTCTACAAATCGAGGGAGTGTCCAGAGTATAGAATCGGTAGGCTGGTCGCTATAGTAGGAGCCGAGTTGGTCATATTCATAAAACTCAATAGCCATGGGCAAAAATAGACTTTCGTAGCATTCCAAATATTCGTGGGTGAGCGCAGGACCGCCATGTAGAATGAGCACTTTTGTCTTAGGGTTATTGCCAAAGCGTTTTGTCCAAACATTGAATTTCCCAACGGGTGTTTGGATGGGTATCATCCTCACTCCGCCTTTTTTTATCCCGCTTTCTGCATAGTCAAAATAGTTTTTGATAGTATCGTTATTGCTATTTTTATTCGTGCAACTTTGGAATAAAAGAGTAAGTAATATAAGCAGTGAAGTACGCATGATTAATTATTTTGCTTGGTGAACCACGAGTTGACGGAAAGGTATAGTGATGTTGTTTTTTTTGAAAGTATCGCTGATAGCAAATCGTATGTCACTCTTGGTGTTTTCTATCTTAAAAAGATTTTCACTCCAAAAAAACAACTCAAAATCAAGAGATGAAGAGCCAAAATTAGTAAATCGGACAAATGGCGAATATGCGCTATTTTTAATCACTTGGTCATGTTGCATTGCACATGCTAAAACACATTTTTCGACAAGTCGCACATCTGAGCTGTAATCTACACCCAGTTGAATGCTAAATCGGGTAGGGGAGTAGTTGTGTGTCCAGTTGACTACATTGTTTTCGACAAACTTGGAGTTGGGCACTATCATCACTTTGTCATCGCGTGTGAGCACCTCTGAAGTTCGAAGCGAGATTTGTTTGACTTTGGCTACCATACCATCTACTTCTACGATGTCATTTACTTTTACAATGCCTTCTACCAAAATGATGATACCCGACATAAAATCTTTAAAAATATCTTGAAGCCCTAATCCAAGACCAACTAATAATGCGGCCGAACTCGCAATGAGGAAGGTGATGTTAACCCCTCCATTGTGTAGTGCGAAGAGGATACCAAAAGTCCATACGATATATTTTACAAGCTGCAAGAGGGAGAGGGCACGAGCGTCAAGTTTATTTCTTTTTCGTAAAGATTTCTTTATAAAAAGACTTAAAATAAGGATAAATAGATAGATGAAAACAAGGATAAACGCAGTAGTGAGTATGCTCCCTACTGTGATATCAAATGCACCATAGTCAATAAGTGTTTTTTTTAAAAATGATTTCATACTGTTTTACATAATTAGTCGAACCCCTCCTAGCTCTGAAACTCGATAGGAAAATCGATTGCTTGGAGATCCAATGAACATAAAGTTTTTTGGAATATTCCATTTTTCGGAAAGTACCTCTATAAGGGCTGGGCCAAAATCGCCTTCTATTTCTATAAATTCTATATCGATGTCAGGATAGGCCCTGTCGAGAACATTGATGTCTTTTTTGAGCATTTCATTATCTACAGTTTGCTTATACACGTTTACGATTTTGAGGCGCTTTGTAGTCTCGTTATTTTCTACATAGAGCATCACTTTATTGAGTATAGCGATGTCATCTCCTTTAGTAAAAAACACAAATTCTTGTTCGTTGATACGAGAAATAACTCGGTCTAGCGCACCCTGCGAATGTTCAATAAGTTTTTGTATAGGTTCAAAAAGATATTCAATGAGTATCAAAGCCCACTTGAGCACGACAACTCTATTTAGCATCAACATCACAAAAGCTAATGAAGGGATCAAGTATTTTAAGAATACGATAAATGAACTTGGGTTGAGTTGCATATTACCTACAAAAGCGATGATAACAAAAATTATAGCCGCAATGACACTAAGGGGATGCGCATACTCTGGCCTAGGTAGTTTGTTTCGTTTGGTTTTGAGCAATAAATTTCCAATTCCAAAAAGCGCCATTACGGCAAGAAAAGAAAAGGTATATACTCCGGCTAATGCAGTAAGGTCACCAGCAGTAGCAAAAAATACCGATATACACAGAATAAAGAAGGTGATGATAATTCGATAGTTTACGCCATTTTTGTTTTTTGACAATAAAAAATTGGGAAAAATACGATCGAGTGTGATGCGTTCTGTTAGCCCCGCTACACCTACATATGAGGTAAGTACAGCACCGCTCAATACAAGTACAGCATCTATTGAAATGAGTGTGCCGAGCCAGTGTCCGCCCGTGGTTTGACCTAAAAATGCGAGAAGAGATTCTTTATGTTCGCCTACCACTGCAATGGGCAACACACCTAATATCAACAATGCGATGAGTGGATTAAAAAAACTCACCGCTATCCACATGTTGCGCAGTGTTTTTGGAAACACGCCAGGCATTTGTTCTTCTACAAAGTTGGCCGAACTTTCAAAACCAGAAATACCTAGCATGGCAGCGGCAAAGCCAAAAAATAAAGCGTTTTTAATAGAGCCAGAGGTAATCGGAAAATGCCAATTGGCATTAAAAATGTCGGGTCCGTTGAAAGCAATAAACCATATAGCGGTGGCTACGAGCAATACTAACGTAATCATGTGGAAAATAAAAATACCTACAGCTACTTTGGCCGATTCGCCTATGCCTATGATAGACAAAATCATAAAAAGCGCTAGCAAAACAATAGTCGCTATGATTAAATTTAAATTGGCTACAAGGTGTTGTAAGTAGTGCATGGCTTCACTCGCTGAAATAACCGCGGTAGCCATGTAGGATAAGATAGTAAGACAAGCGGCAAAAGCGGCCATCTGCTTGGTGGTGGTGTTCAACAAGGCATTGTATGCGCCTCCATTGAGGGGGAGTGCTCCCACTACTTCGCCATATATTTTTCTAAATAAAAATAGCACTAATGCTACTATAGCTAAAGATATCCAGGCATACTGTCCAGCATAAATAATCGTAAGTGAGGATACATAGAGACAGGAAGAGGTGATATCATTACCACAAATGGCGGTAGATTCAAGTTCGTTTAATTTTTTATGGACTTTGGTAGCGATTGATGTCATGTGTATTTTAAAATCTAAATTGGAAATTATGGGTAATAATGATTAAATGTCAAAAATAGGAATGTTTAAGACAGGAATGGCAGATTCGTTCACAATATTGTTTTGCGCATTGGTTCGTAAAAAATGAAAGATAGCATGATCGTTGTGGCATATAGCGGCAATGAGGTCTGCATTTACTTTTTTTGCAAAATCAACTACTCCTTTTGCATAATCATTTCCGGCATCTTCATGTATGGAAATTTCGATATTGGACTTAGCAAATTGGGCGGCTATTTTTTGAGCTTGTTTTTTGAGCAATAGATTATTTGGGGTCGAAGAATAAGCATAGATATAAAGATGGTTGCCAAAAAGCTGAGTGAAATTTTTTAGGTATTCTACTTTTTTCAAGGTGTTTTTATCTGTATTGAATGGCAATATAATATTGTCAAATAAATGTTCGCTCGTATAGTCTTCGGTCAGGGTAAGTACGGGTAAGGTAGTATTGCGAAGCAATCGCGTAGTAGTGCTTCCAAAAATAGTTTTAGCAATGCTATGATGACCAGCTGTACCGAGAATGATGAGGTCGGTATCTACCAGATGAGCCGCTCTAATAATGCCGTCATATACTGGGCCAGTGTAGATGTTTTTTCGCACATTGATCCCAAACTCAGCTTTCAATTGCATACTTAGTTTAGTGAGTTCAGTCTTAGCCATTGTTAGCTTTTGTTCATTGGCGTGTGTAGCCGCCATTACTTGTTGGGTATATACAAGAGGGCTTAGTTCTACTACATTGATAAGGTGCAAACTAGCTTTTACCTTTTTACAAAAAGCAGCTGCAAATCTTAGCGCATTTATTGAGATAGGTGAAAAGTCGGTGGGTACAAGTACACTTTTTATTCGGCTAATTTTCATAACTCACTATTTTGGCGAAGGTGTTTTTTTGGCTGTATTTTGCTTAGCTGGTTTTTCTTTGAGCGTGACTTCATAAAGGTCATCTCGTATATCGTTCCAGTGTTGTACAGTACCATACTCTCTATTTCTTTTCAAGAGATTTAAGTCTAAATCTTGAAATATTACAGCTTCTGTATTTGGGGTGGCTTCGGTGGCTATGCCTTCTCTCGAAAATTCTACATCAGATGGGGTGAAAATAGCCGATTGTGAATAGTGGATGTCAAGGTTTTCGACCTTAGGCAAATTGCCCACACAGCCAGTGATAGCCACATACATTTGATTTTCGATAGCTCTTGCTTGAGCACAAGTCCTTACTCTTATATAGCCTCTTCGTTCGTCTGTGTTGAAGGGGACAAACAATATCTGCGCCCCTTTGCGGGCAGCGATACGCACTAGCTCTGGAAACTGAACATCATAGCAAATAGCAATAGCCACCTTACCACAATCGGTATCAAATACATTTACAGCGTCACCGCCTTTTACCCCCCACCATTTCTTTTCGTGTGGTGTAATTTGGATCTTGTATTGACGTTCTACACTACCGTCTCTTTTAAAAAGGTATGAAATGTTATAAAGATCATCATTTTCAACATTAAAGTGCGAGCCGCCTATGATATTAATATTGTATCGCATGGCTAGTCCTCTAAAAAGCGAAATGTATTGATCAGTAAACTCGCTAAGCCGTCTAGCCGATTTGGCCGGCCTTTCGGGTGGCATAAATGAAAGTAACTGCATCGTTATCATTTCTGGAAAAAGCACAAAGTCTGATCTATAATCGGATGCCACATCCACAAAAAATTCACATTGCGAAGCAAACTCATCAAAGTTAGCGATGGTACGCATTTGATATTGTATAGCAGCTACTCTTACATATGGAGAACGTTTAGTCTCTCTTCTGCTTTTGAATTGGTAGTTTGTCCATTCAAGTTTAGTCGCATTGCCACCCGATTCAATATCAGATGGTAGATAGTTTTCGAGTATGTTTTTTAGATAAAACCCGTTGGCTAGTTGTGTAGTGAGTACAGGGTCGTAGATTTTTTTGTCTGAAACTGCTTTTACATATTGATATACATCCATTTTTTTCGCATAGCGATGAAAATTCGGAATTCTACCTCCAATGGCAATCTTTTGAATGTTTTTGCGCACCACCAAATCTTTTCTGGCCTCATATAGTCTTCGAGCCAGTTTCATATTTCTATAGTCTGGATCTACCATTATTTCCATACCATATAGTGTATCGCCAATTGGGGTGTGGTTTTTGATATACCCATTGCCAGTGAGTATTTGCCAGGAAGCATCTTCAGGATATTCGTTTATATTGATTATAAGTGAACAAGAGGAGGCGATTATCTTCTTGGCGTATTCTACCACAAATTGTCCTTCCTTAAAGGTATCTATAATACTGCTAAATTGCGCTATACTCCAAGGGAGCATTTTTGGAAAACATTTTTTTTGGAGTGAAACGATTTGTTCGTAATCTTTAATGGTAAAGTTCCTTACCTTGATTTTTTTTTCGTTGATAGTATTAATCACGTGATCTGACATTTATTTAATTTTCTCAAACATATGTTTATAAAAGCATAAAAAAATTGACTAATGTCAATAAACGGAATTTTAGTAGTATATCCCCGATAGGATTAAGAGATTTTCTGGATGGGTGATCACAATGCTTTTGCCAATAGTTTTGATTAGCTTTTTTTGCTTAAAAAATTGGATTGTTCTTACCATGTTTTCTATCGAGGTGCCTACATAATCGGCTAAGTCTTTTCTTGAAAGCTTTATTTCTGAAAAATATTCTGTAGCGTGGGGTGCTGTGTATTTTTTGTTTAGCAAGAGTAGGGCAAGCGATAGCCGTTCTTTAATACCTCGTTGAGCAAAAATATTTATTCTATTGGTGAGTACCGTAAACTCATCACTTACAGCTCTTAAAAGTTGTTGATTTAGCGTGTTTGATGTTTTCAATAAGAACATGAAAGTATCTGCAGGTATAAGCTCTATTTCAGCTGGTTCTAAGGCTATGGCGGATACATTGTTTCGTTCACTGGTAATCAAATTTCGATACCCAAAAATATCTCCTTGGCTATAAATAAACAAAATCTGATTTGAACCATCAAAGTTGAGCTGTTGGATTTTTATTCTCCCAGATTTGACTACATATAGCCCACGAGAGTATGTGTCTTGTTCAAACAGTACTTCTTTTTTCTTTAGATTTATCAGCTGTTTTTTTTCAAAAAAAATACGCTGCTCCTCTTCATTAAATAATTTGAAGTGAATAGAAGAGATAAAGTGGTACTTCTTTACCGCATTTTCTATTCTGTCTTCTATATCTATCATTTTATAAGTTTTACGAGATAATTACTTCTCCCACTTCGTCTTTTCTTTTGAATATCATACCTAACATCATAAACAATGCTGTAAATATAACGATTTGAATAACCAAAGAAATGCTTACGAGGGGCATAAAATAAGTACTAGGGATAGCTAGAAATAGAAGAATAGTAATCAATCCTCTGGGAGCGATAAATAAGTAGGGAAGCATATCCATCTTGGTGACATAGAGTTGAATAGCTCTTATGGTGAATATGAGCGATACGATACCCGCTGCCCAGCCCAATGTTTTAGTATCTAAAATTTCGGAGGTTTTCATCAAAAATCCAAAAAGGATAAAGAAGATGCTTCTTACTAAAAAGGTAGCTTCTATCACGAGCTCTTTAAATTTATGCACCTCCTTGTCGAGTATTTCAGGTTTTAGCAATTTGATAAATCGATTTTCACCCGCTATATCGAAATTTCCTAAAAATAAGCCTAACACAAGTACAAAAATTAGTGCTGGAAGATGGAAGTATTTCGCTACCGTATAGATCAAAATGATTAAAAAGATGATAGGCGCAAACTTTACATGATGGTTGATTTTGCTGAGTAAAAATGCCAAGGCGGCAGTAGCGGCAAAGGAAATCAAAATAATATACACAAACTCTACCCCAAAATTCATCACCGCCCTAAAATCGACCACTTCATTCAAAGCAAAAAAGTTAAATAATATAACCCCTACAATATCGGACAAACTAGACTCGTAGGTTACAAATTCTCTCACCTCAATACCTAAGTTTCGTACACTCGGAATAGCGATAGAGCTACTGATAACACTAAGCGGTATTGCATTTATAAGGCATAGCTTAAACGAATAACCGCTCACAAAATGAAAGAAATAAGCTAGGATTAAACTAAACACGATAAGCGAAATAGAAGCAGAAAAAAATGCCTTAGCGAGCGTGGAAAGTTTTTTTAAATTGATTTCTAACTCAAGTGTGCCTTCAAGTACAATCATGATTAAACCTACAGTACCTAGCAGGGGAAGAATACCTTCAAGATTTGGAATTTGCACATCCATAAAATCGGTTAGCTGGTGTACTAGCCACCCCAATAGAAGTAACAATATCACTGAAGGTATTTTGGTATCAGAAGAGGTGATATCAAAAATATAAGCGATAATGATTAAAACACAAAAAGCGATGATAATACCAGTTGTCATAACAACAAACTAAACTGTTTTAAATCAATAAATCAAAAAAGGTTCGTAAATACGAACCTTTTTATCAATTTATTATTAAAATTTTAAAGTTTGAATGTAAAACCTGCATTTACCCATGTTTTACCATATCCCAATTCTCCATTTACAGCTATCTTTTCTTTGAAGAAATAGCGAACACCTACTTGAGGACCACCCCATACTAAAGCCGCTAAGTCTGTATTGCCCCCACCCGGAAACAAAACGCCTAACCCAGTGCCTAAGTTTAGCCCTGCATATACATCCAGCTTATCTGCTTTTATGTCCTTGCCTGATTTGTCGGCTATTAGTTGATAAAAGTGAAAATTGGCAATCACACCTATAGGCACAGTGAGTTCACCTACACCACCTCCTGCACCTAGAAGTCCAAGTCTCGACCCTCCCAAGCCTGCGCCTCCACCTATTCCAGTATAGAATCCTACACCTACATATTCATGTACACCAAACTCTCCTTGTACACTCAACTGACCAGTGATAGGACTATATAGCGTAGGGTAATATCCTGCGCTAGGAACTACATGGAAGTAGCTTGCACCACCTAATCCTAAAGAGATATATTTTCCTCCCTTTTCAAAAGCTTGAGCTTGGCTGCTAAATACCACTGCTGCTATGGTTATAAAGCTTAAAATTGTTTTTTTCATGCTGTTTAATTTAAATTTATGAAGTCGTATTTACTTAAATATTTACGCAAAATTAATAAACAGAAAATAAAAATAGAAGCATCTATCACAAACCATGTTAATTCACTAAAAAGCAAGTGTCCTATTCCGAACAATGCACTGTAAACCAAACCAACAGCAGCAATCCAACACACAAAAGCGGCATTAGAGTTTTTTATGCTCGCTACGCCATACTTTCCCCAGAACCCACCAGGTTGGACCTTGTTATAAAATGCTTGTAAATGTCCTTCTTTTTCTGGTTTTGTCAGAAAAGTAACGACTATCCAAGCTATGGTAGTAAATCCCACTGTAACGAAAAACGAATTTGGAAATTCCATTTTAAACCCATATGTAGCTACTCCGTATGCGATAAAAGGGGCTATGGTAGCCGTAATCTCTGACCAAGCATTGATGCGCCACCAATACCAGCGTAGTATCAGTACCAATCCCAATCCTGCACCACATTCTATGATGAAACTCCAAGCGTTTTCAATCGTTTTGAGTTGGGTAGTTACTAGTAGCGCTATCACCATAAGCAGCACAGTAGTGAGCTGCGATACCATCACTAGTTTTTTATCATTGGCTTCTGGCTTTATAAATCGTTTGTAAAAATCATTTACGATGTAGCTCGCCCCCCAGTTGAGCTGTGTCGCTATGGTGCTCATATAGGCAGCAAAAAAGGCAGCCAATAACAAGCCCCTCAACCCTGTCGGTAAAAACTGTTTCATCGCCAATACAAAGCCCATTTCTTTTTCATTAGCACCTAATTCTGGATAAAGTACAATCGCACTCAAACCCACTAAAATCCATGGCCATGGACGAATACAATAATGTGCTATTTGAAAAAACAAAGTTGCATACACGGCATGCTTCTCGTCTTTACAACTCATCATTCGTTGGGCTACATAACCTCCTCCGCCTGGCTCTGCACCTGGATACCAGCTACTCCACCATTGGATACCTATCCTAGCAAAAAACGCGCCCACCCCTATGGTCATTAGCGTGACTGTGCTTTGCGACTCATCGCCTATATTGGGCAAAAATGAAATTGCCGATGCTGGAAGTTTTGCGGTAAGCCCCGTAAGCCCACCTATTTGTTCCGAATTTACAACTAGCATAGCTAAAATAATGCAACCCACCATAGCCACCACAAACTGAATGGCATCTGTGATGGCTACCCCCATCAAACCCGAAATAGCTGAATAGATAGCTACAAACAACATCGCCAAACCTACATATAACAAGGCTATGTCGGGGGTGAGACCAAAGAAGCCTTGCAAGATTTTGACCATGGCTAAGTTGACCCAGCCGAGTATGATACAATTCATAAACAAGCCTAAATACACCGCTTTGAATCCCCTCAAAAATGCTGCAGGTTTGCCCGTATAACGCAGTTCAATAAGTTCTACTTCCGTCATCACACCGCTTCTTCGCCAATATTTAGCAAAGAAAAAAGTAGTAAGCATTCCGCCAAGGAGCATATTCCACCATATCCAGTTGCCCGAAATACCGTTTTGCGCCACTATACCTGCCACGAGTAGGGGCGTATCGGCTGCAAAAGTGGTCGCTACCATCGAAGTGCCAGCAATCCACCAAGGCAATTTTCGCCCCCCCAAAAAGAACTCAGATAAATCTTCTCCCGCTTTTTTTGCATAGCGCAAACCTAACCATAGCGTGAGCCCGAAGAACAAAAGCACTACTATCCAATCTATCCATTCAAACTGCATATTTTTTCTTTTAGAATAAAACTAAAGTAAAAATTGAGCTTTCAATGCGGAATTATAAACATCCCCCTTTATATTTGAACAAAACACACACATGGCAGATTATCTTATCAAAGACGCACAAGTAGTAAATGAAGGAAAAATAACGGTAGCCAATGTGCTGATTCGTGGTGAGCGAATAGAGCGCATAGATGCCAATTTTGATGTATCTTTTAAAGTGTCTGAAGTCAATGCAGAAGGAAAGTACTTTCTACCTGGAGTCATAGATGACCAAGTGCATTTTCGAGAACCAGGCTTGACGCATAAGGCAAACATTTTTACCGAATCGAGAGCAGCTGTGGCGGGTGGTGTTACTACCTTTATGGAGATGCCTAATACCAATCCGGCTACATTGACAGAGGCGCTTTTAGAAGAAAAATTTGCTATCGCCAAAGATGCTTCTCTAGCCAATTATTCCTTTTTTATGGGTGTATCGAATGATAATGCTGATGAAGCTTTGCGGGTTTCTAGAGAGCGAAAATCGGAGGTATGTGGACTGAAGATTTTTATGGGGAGTAGCACTGGCAATATGCTTGTAGATAATACCGAAGTACTGGAGAAAATATTTTGCAATTCGGAAATGCTAATAGCTACTCACTGCGAAGATGAAGCAACTGTCAGAGCCAATTTAGAAAGATATAAAGAACAGTATGGCGATAAAAAGGATGCCTCTTTTCATCCGCTTATTCGTGATGAAAATGCTTGTTATTTGTCTTCTTCGCAAGCGAAAAAAATGGCAGAGAAATGTGGTACACGTTTACATATTTTGCACATCAGCACAGCCGATGAGATAGCACTTTTTGACAATAAAACACCCCTCGCTCAAAAGAAAATAACAGCCGAAGTCTGTGTACATCATCTTTGGTTTGATGCAGATGATTATGCCACACAGGGCAATAAAATCAAATGCAACCCAGCCATAAAAGATAAAAAACATCGCCCTCAATTATTGCAAGCTTTATTGGATGATCATTTCGATATTATAGCCACCGATCACGCTCCTCATACGGTAGATGAAAAAAACAAGCCCTACCTAGAAGCCCCTGCTGGTCTGCCTTTGGTACAGCATCCATTGCTCATGTTATTGGATTTTTATCAGGATAAAAAAATCAGTTTAGAGAAAATAGCAGAGAAAATGGCGCATGCTCCAGCCATCTGTTTTCAGATAAAAGAAAGAGGCTATTTGCGTGAAGGCTATTTTGCAGATGCGGTTTTAGTGGATTTGCAAAAGGAGTATAAAGTAACAACTGAAAACATTTTATACAAATGCGGATGGTCGCCTTTGTTGGGACATACATTTAGAAGCCGAATCGAAAAAACATTTGTGAGCGGTCATTTAGCTTTTGATAATGGAGTACTCCATGAACAGCAAATGGGTAAGCGTATTTTGTTTGAGCGATAGGAAGCGATTATTCATTTATTCGACTGTTCGATTTTCGACTAATCGATATATTGCTTATCAAATCCTAAATCCCCTAATCCTAAATTTTAAATCCAAAAATTCTCAATTGTTTTATTCCTTACAACTAAACCCTCTTTCTTCTGCCATTAATTTTTCTGATTTGAATTGGCTGGCTTTGCAAAGGCGATAAGTAGAATCGGCTGCGATATTGGTGCAGGTCCATCCGAGTGATGGGTCTGTGAGAGAATCAATATATTCGTTATAATATTTGTAAGTCAATTTATCGGAACAAATTTTTATACTAAAATGAGCATCCGTACATTGTTTACAGCTATTAGAGCATATAGCACAGCGTTTACAAGCACTCACTCCTATGATTAAAAGAAATACAAAGCCAAAAAGTTTTTTCATTTCGAATAAGAATTTATTTTAGTGAAAGATAAATAAAATATGCACGAAATAGAGCCATTTTACGAATGGCGAGATTATTATATAGCTTCTGATGATAGAAATTCGCCTTTTTTTAGGCGAAAGTATAGTGAGTTTCATTATTCGCAAAAGGTCTATAATTATTATATCCACCCGCAGTGGGATGATTTTGGGTCGAGTACACTCTATTGTAAGGTGCTGTATGCTAATTATGATAAAGGTATTGCCGCTATTGAGTTTATAGGGGAGTGGAACGATACGCTGCACAATGACATTATGATATTGAAAGAAGAGCTTTTAAATCCGATGATGGATGCGGGTATCTTCAAGTTTGTGTTGATAGGAGAGCAGGTAATGAATTTTCATGGCTCAGATGATGCTTATTATGAGCAATGGCAGGAGGAAGTGAATGAGGAAAATGGATGGATTTTGGCTATCAATTTCTTACCTCATGTCAAATTTGAAATGCGTCAATTTCGGCTACATCATTTTATAGAAATGGATGATGCGTTGGATGATGTTTTTTGGCGAAAAATAAAACCTGTTTATTTGCACAAAGCTGCCGAAGAGTGGATGCAATTAAAATTGGAATGATATCCTTTTACCCAATAGTTTGAATCCAATTTTCCCATGCAGTTATTTCATTTTCTACCCAATTTCCTCTTCGGTTTTCATGTACATGCAGTTGAATTTCGTCTGCAAATAAAGTTACTTCTAAAACACCTTTTTCTTTCTTCATTTTAAAATGAAAGTGTTGGTTTTCATCTTTTGTTTTTAAGGTAGAGGCAAGTGAGCATTGCAGGTTTCTTTGTTCGGCAAACTTCCTGATAGCATTAGTTGTAATATTTTGTTGGCTATACGTCTTCTCCCACATTCAAGGCTCTTTTGTAAAGCTGAATCACATTTTCTAATCCTAAGTACAAGCAATCATTTACGAGCGCATGACCGATAGAGACTTCAAGTAGTTGCGGTATCTGGGTAGCGAAAAAATGCAAGTTTTGTAGATTCAAATCATGTCCAGCATTGATACCTAAGTCAAGTGCATTACAGATCAGAGCAGCCTGCTTAAAAGATTCTATAGCGTTATTTTTATCTTTAAAAAACTCATGTGCATACGGCCCTGTATAAAATTCAATACGCTCTGCGCCTGTTTTTTTTGCCCCAGCTAAAAGCGATTCTGTAGGGTCAATAAAAAGTGATGTCCTGATGCCTTTATCCTGTAAAGTGCTCACTATTTTTTTTAGTCGTTCTAGTTCGCTGATAGTGTCCCATCCATGGTCTGATGTGAGTTGATCTGGACTATCGGGTACAAGTGTGCACTGTGCAGGTTTTATTTCCAATACCATTTTCAAAAAGTCATCTGATGGATATCCTTCAATATTAAACTCTGTGGTTACCACCTCTTTTAAAGCATATACATCCGTTCGTCTGATATGACGCTCGTCTGGTCTAGGATGCACCGTGATTCCTTCCGCGCCATATCGCTCACAGTCGAGTGCAAAACCTACTACATCGGGGATATTCGCTCCGCGTGAATTGCGAAGAAGGGCTATTTTGTTGATGTTTACAGATAATCTAGTCATGGGTTTAGTTTTTAGCTACAAGTCATCTTGTTCAAATTTACAGATCGAGAAGTTGATTAACTAAATTTTTCAACTTCAAAATAATCGTCTAATAGCGCAGCAATCAGAGGATAAAAAAACTCTTTTTTCTTTACATATTCACTCTTTTTCATCCACTTAATCTCGGTGATATCTTCTTCTGTTTGAGGAATGAGTTTTTGATTTGCGCTGGCCTTCATTTTATACCAAAATGTTTCTTTTAAGCAATCTTTGCGCTTTATGGAGTAGCTGTGGTAAGTAATGCGTGGCGATTCTCCCACCGAGCTTATTTTTATACCCGTTTCTTCTTCTACCTCACGTTCCGCAGCTGTTATAATTTTTTCGCCCTCCTCTACCTTGCCTTTGGGCATATCCCAGAAGCCTTTTCTAAAAATAGTTAAGACTTCGCCCTGGTCATTTTCAACTATGCCACCCGCAGCTACGATCGTTTCTGTATTTCGTATGATAGTTTCCAAGCACGCTTCCACATCTTCTGCATAAAGGCCAATGTTCCCTTCAAAGTTGCTAAAAAGTGGACGTGGATGTTCCGTAAACTCCACTACTTTTTCTGGTTCTGTCAAAATAAAACCAAATTTATCGGCTTTAAAATTAATTTTATTATCTGTTATTAAAAGATAGTGGTTTGCGAAATAGATAAATGTCTTCATTCCCCGCTTCGTATTTTTTTATGTAGAATTGTACAAATAAAACAAAATAAGCCTATATGGTGCTAAACAATGTAGTGGCTAGAGATGTGGCCGAATTTTTGCTAGAAATAAAAGCGGTAGTGCTAAATACACATGAACCATTCACTTGGGCAAGTGGGATCAAAAGCCCGATCTATTGTGACAATCGTAAAACACTCTCACATCCTAAAGTGCGCAATTTTATCAAGTCTGCATTTGCCGATATGATACATGAAGAATACCCCACAACGCAGGTTATAGCGGGCGTAGCTACAGCAGGTATTCCGCATGGCGTATTGGTAGCTGATATATTGAATCTTCCATTTGTTTATGTGCGTGACAAACCCAAGGGACATGGGCTTGAAAATTTGATAGAAGGCAAGCTTGAGAAAGGACAAAAAGTGTTTGTGATCGAAGATCTTATTTCTACGGGCGGCAGCTCTCTCAAAGCAGTGAAATCACTTCGCGATGCAGGAGCAGAAGTTGTAGGACTAGGTGCTATATTTAGTTATGGCTTTCAAAAAGCAGTAGCGGCTTTTGAAACAGAAAGGTGTACATACTTTACCCTTAGCGACTATGATGTCTTGATAAAACTAGCCCTAGATAATCATTATGTAAAATCCGAAGAGATAGCTGCATTGCAACAATGGCGGGTAGAGCAAGGGGGGTAAACTATCTAGCGGTAGTATTGTTTAAAAAGAAAATAGAATAAAATGGAATATAGAAGATTAGGTAATTCGGGATTACAGGTGAGCGCATTGTCACTTGGCTCTTGGGTTACGTTTGGTAGTCAGATAAGCGATGATGTAGCCGAGCGATTGATGATAATGGCGTACGAGGCAGGAGTCAATTTTTTTGATAATGCAGAAGTGTATGCTAGTGGCAAATCTGAAATAGTAATGGGCAATATTCTTAATAAAGTAAAATGGGATAGAAGCACCTTTTTGGTATCATCAAAAGTATATTGGGGGGGGCAAAAGCCCAATCAAAAGGGACTTATGCGCAAGCATATCATGGAAGCTTGTGAATCGGCACTAAAACGATTGCAGGTGGACTATCTTGATTTGTTTTTCTGCCACAGGCCTGACATTCATACGCCAATTTCCGAAACAGTTTGGGCTATGAATACGCTAATTCAACAGGGCAAAATTATGTATTGGGGTACATCGGAGTGGAGTGCCCAACAAATCACTGAAGCCCAATATTGGGCAGAGCGATACAAGCTTATTGCTCCAGTAATGGAGCAACCACAGTACAACATGTTTGAGCGAAAAAAAATGGAGCGAGATTATGTGCCTGTATTTAAAACTTTTGGTTTAGGTACTACGATTTGGTCGCCTTTGGCATCAGGTATCTTGACTGGCAAATATATAAATACTGCACCAGAAAAAGACACTCGCATGGGCTTAGAAAGTATGGCATGGCTCAAAGAAAGAGAACTCGAAAATCAGGAAAAGGCAAACAAAGTTGTGGCACTCAAAAAGATTGCGGATGGCTTAGGTGTTTCGCTTACCAACCTTTCCCTATGCTGGTGTTTGAAAAACCCGAATGTTTCCACGGTGATTTTGGGAGCTTCTAAAGAAAATCAACTTCAGGAAAATTTGCAATGTCTAGATCATCTTGAGAAACTTAGTTCGGAGGTGATGATAGCCATAGACGAAGCATTGCAAAATAAACCAGTTATTCCTACTTACTAATACTCCCTCAGCAATTTTTTAATGCAAAAACTCCTTTTTTATCCAGATACTACCCTCGAAAAACTTGAATTTCAAAAAGTAATTGAGGCAGTAAAGTCGTATGCCAAAAGTGCACAAGGAAAGCGTTTGATAGAGCAAGTTCGTGTTTCGACCGATTTTGATGAAATCAAATCGTGGCTTGAAGAAACGAATGAGTTTAAAAACTTGTTGATTGCCCAAACATATTTTCCGATCGACTATCTTATAGACCTTGAGCGCGAGCTTAAATTGCTTAAAATTCAAGATGCGGTGCTTGGTGCTGACCAATTGGTGGCTATTCGTAAACTTTGTCTCTCTGCTTTATCGGTATTTAAGTTTTTTGATAATGATGAAGAAAATTTGATTCCAAATTTAAAGATTTTAGCAGCACATACCTACTATGATAAGCATATGGTAAAGCTCATCGATAGCGTGATTGATGAAAATAAGGAGGTTAAAGATACTGCGTCCAAAGAGTTGGCTTTGATACGACAAAGTCTAAGTAAAAAACGACAAGATTTAGATCGTGTTTTTAATAAGTTGATTTTAAAATACCAAAAGCTAGGACTGCTTTCGGATATTACCCAAAGTATCCGAAACGGTAGGAGAGTGTTAGGTATAGTGGCCGAGAGCAAACGTCAGATACAAGGTATTATTCATGACGAGTCAGATACTGGCAAAACC
Organism: uncultured Bacteroidota bacterium; assembly: GCA_937894725.1. Taxonomy (GTDB): domain Bacteria; phylum Bacteroidota; class Bacteroidia; order Chitinophagales; family LD1; genus CALAYL01. The sequence goes on along the minus strand of CALAYL010000020.1, from coordinate 30,135 downwards.
GTTTTTTTAGAGCCTGGCGAAACTACCGAATTGAACAATTCGATATTCAATCTGGAGCGAGAAGAAGAACGAGAGCTATATCGAATTTTGCGAGAATTGACAAGGGCTCTAAGTGAATACCAGCCACTCATCGCAGATTATTTTTTATTGCTTTCTACTCTCGACATGATCCAGGCTAAAGCAAAGTATGCGTTGGATTTGGGGGCTTCATATCCGGTGTTTAAAAACACTACTGAAATAAAATTAAGGAAGGCTTTTCATCCCCTTTTATTGATGCATAATAAAGCCGCAAAGAAAGACACCATACCCCTAGATTTGCATTTGCATCAAGGGCAACATATTCTCGTTATTTCTGGGCCAAATGCTGGAGGTAAAACGATTTGTTTAAAAACGGTGGCATTACTCCAGCTCATGCTTCAAGCAGGATTTTTGATTCCAGTAGATGAACAATCGGAGATGGGAATTTTCAAACAACTATTTTTAGATATTGGCGATGCTCAAAGCATCGAATACGAATTGAGTACTTACAGCTCACATCTAAAGTCCATGAAATATTTTGTTGATTTTTCGAATAACAAAACACTCTTTCTAATAGACGAGCTGGGTAGTGGCACAGACCCCGCATTGGGAGGTGCTTTTGCTGAGGTGATACTCGAAAAATTGGCGCAAGAGAAAGCCTATGGTGTAGTGACTACACATTATCTTAATCTAAAAGTGATGGCAGATAAAGTAAAAGGGGTCATCAATGGTGCGATGGCATTTGACGAGGTCAATTTATTGCCACTTTATAGACTATCAGTAGGTAAGCCAGGTAGTTCACACACTTTTTCGATAGCGCAGCGTAGCGGTCTGCCAAAAGCATTGATAGATAGAGCAAAAACCCTAGTGGATATTGACCATATTCGATATGACCACTTATTGAGTAGTATAGAGTTTTTAGAAAAAGAGGTGGCCAATAAAGATAGTTTACTCAAAACGAAAGACATTGATATAGCTAACTTTCGTAAAGAAATACATGAAATTAAAAACCAAGCGCAGCGACAGCTTGAGAAAACGAAGCAGCAAATTCAGTCCAGTAGCGGCCCTTCAAAGTTTCAGCGGGAAGCTGAACGAAAGTTGCAGAAACTAGTGCAAGATTGGGAAAACCGAAAAGCTACACAGGAGGAAGAAGAAAGATTAGTAAAATCAACTCAAGCACTTTTGAAAGTTTTACATCCTGCAAAATCTGCATCTCCATCTTCCAATGTAAAAATGGAGAAGCAGTCGCCAAAGATAGTGCATTTTGAGTGTATAGATGGCAATATCGAAGTAGGGAGTCGCGTGTTGATAAAGCAGTTTCAACAGCAAGGGAAAGTTGTTAAAATTTCAGGCAAAAAAGCACAAGTAGATACGGGCGGACTATTAATGAGTGTTGAAATTGAAAAACTTGGACTTTTAAAATGAGTTGTTTAAAAAAAAGGTGTTTGCCATTTCGAGAAATATTTACCTTAGTACTTCAAAACAAAACACAAAATATCATGCGGTTACGATTTCTTGCATTACTCATGCCTCTTTTTTTATCACATTTACTCCTAGCTCAGCGAAATTGTGGTACGATGAATCATCAACACAATATCGAGCTACAAGATCCAAAAATTATCGAACGTAGGGCAGCAATAGAGCAATACACGAATGACTATATAGTCAATAATCATGCGCATTCTAGCAGAGCTATCATCACCATTCCTGTAGTAGTACACGTAGTATATCGCACTGCCACGGAAAATATCTCAGATGCTCAAATTCAATCTCAAATAGATTCTTTGAATAAAGACTTCAGAAAACTAAATGCCGATAAGTCGAAAATTCCGGCAGTATGGCAATCTCTAGCTGCCGACTGTCAGATTGAGTTTTGTCTGGCACAACGCGATCCTAATGGAAATGCGACAACGGGAATTGTACGAAAGCAAACCACGGTTACTTCTTTTTCGGACAATGATGTGGTAAAGTATAGTTCGCAAGGCGGAGACGATATCTGGAATAGAAATTCTTACCTCAATCTTTGGGTGTGCAACTTAGGAGGCGGTTTGCTTGGTTATGCTCAATTTCCAGGAGGGCCAGCAGCATCGGATGGAGTAGTGATAGGATATAAATATTTCGGCTCTATAGGCACAGCTCAATCGCCATATAATAAAGGTCGTACAGCTACACATGAAGTAGGTCACTGGCTAAATCTCTACCACATCTGGGGCGATGATAATGGCTCTTGTAGTGGTTCAGATCTAGTGAATGACACGCCAAATCAAGCAAGTGAAAATGGCGGATGTCCTACTTTCCCCAAAACAGATAATTGCTCTTCTACCTCACCTGGGGTAATGTTTATGAATTATATGGATTATGTAAACGATGCATGTATGTATATGTTTACAAATGGGCAATTGGCTAGAATGAACTCTTTGTTTGCCACTGGTGGTTCAAGGGTATCGTTGCTAAGCTCGCAAGGTTGTGTGCCAGTAGGCAATGTGACTCCTGTTGCAAACTTTACGGCTAATCCTACTAGTGTTTGTCCAGGAGGTTCTGTTTCATTCACCAATCAATCTACTGGCAATCCTACTTCGTTTTCTTGGTCATTCCCGGGTGGAACGCCTGCTACTTCTTCAGCTCAAAACCCTACTGTAGTTTACAATACGCCTGGTACATATAATGTATCACTGACTGTAAGTAATGCAAATGGCTCAAACACCAAAACAAGTACTGCATATATTACTGTGTTGAGCGCTTCTAGTTTGCCTCTTTCCGAAGGATTTCAAAGTACCACTTTTGTTCCTACGGGCTGGTCGCTAGGCAATCCTGATAATGCAGATGCATGGCAAAGAACAGCCAATTCGGGTGGATTTGGCACATCAACGGCATCTGCTTATTTTGACAATTACAACTCAAACAAATCTGGTCAGCGAGATTACCTCTATACTCCAGCTTACAATTTTACCGGAGTTGCAAATGGTCGTTTTAAATTTGATTATGCTTATACCTATTATACAAGTCCAGCTGGCTATGATACATTAGAAATTCAATATACCGAAAACTGTGGACAAACTTGGACTACGCTTTGGCGAAAAGGAGGCACAGCTTTGGCTACTACTACTCCTATTCAAGGATTGTTTGTGCCTACTGCTTCGCAGTGGAGGTCAGATTCTATTAGTTTGACTGCGCTCAATGGCAAGGCTAACGTGCAGTTTGCCATCGTAAACGTAAATAGATATGGCAATACAATGCTGGTGGATAATATCAATATTTTCAATGCTTCAACTAGCTGTAATAAGCCCGTAGCTGATTTTACCGCTAATCCTACCACTGTTTCGGCAGGAGGAAGTGTCGCATTTACTGATATATCTACAAATTCACCAACTTCTTGGTCATGGACATTCACTGGAGGGGTGCCTGCCACATCTACTGCGCAAAACCCAACGGTGACTTACGCTTCAGCTGGAACATATGCTGTTACGCTTACTGCAACCAATAGCTGTGGTGCTTCGATCGCAGTTACAAAAACAGCCTATATCACTGTGATAGCTGGTGGTGGAGGAGCAGCTTGTGATACATTAAGTAATTTAGGGGCTAACGATACCGCATTTGTGTATTTAAACCCGCCAGGCTATATAAGCGGGCATAATGGCGATGGAGACTTGGCATTTGCAGATAAATTTGTAAATACCCTCAACAATGCGCAAGTGACTGGAGCAAGCTATGGATTTGGAATAGCGAAGTATGTGACAGGATCTACCAATGTAGCCATGAAAGTATGGAGTGCAAACGGTACAGGTGGTGCACCAGGTACGGTTTTAGCCACTACGAACGTGCCTATCTCTACTATCGCTGCAAATGTAAATGGATCTAACTATCAGTTTACCAACGTTGCTTTTTCACCTGCGGCAACTATAGCCAATGGTGCATCGTTTTATGTTGGATTTGAAATAGTCTATACCAATGGAGATACAGTAGCGATATTGACCTCTCCAGTCTCACAATCCGCTAGTCATCAAAATCAGGGATGGATTAAAATTAGCAATGGAACTTGGGGTGCATATAATACTTTTTATAATGGTATAGGATGGAGTAACTTTATATTCCCATCAATCTGTACTCAGGCGGTTACTCCAGTTGCTAATTTTACAGCAAATAAAACTTCGCTCTGTGCAGGCAATACCGTCCAATTTACCGACCAATCTACTAATGCGACTAGTTGGTCATGGTCTTTCCCGGGAGGAACACCATCTTCTTCCAATCAGCAAAACCCTACTGTTACTTACAATGGCGCAGGTACGTTCAATGTATCGCTCACTGCATCAAATGGACAAACAAACACAATTACAAAAAACAGCTATATTGTAGTAAATCCAAACCCTGTGGCTAGTACTAGTACTACTTCAGTAGCTTGCTATGGAAATGCAACGGGGTCTGCTACAGCATCGCCTTCGGCAGGCAGCTCCCCATATACTTATGCTTGGTCTGGTGGTGGCAGTACAGCTACTATTTCAAATAAACCAGCAGGCAACTATACGGTAACGGTGACAGACAATAAGCAATGCTCAGTGACTGCAGCAGCATCTATAACCCAACCTTTTTCTCCATTGACTGCTGTACTATCTAAAGATGACGCTAGTTGCAATAGAAATAATGGCTCATTATTAGTTACCGCTAATGGAGGTGCGGGAAATTATACTTATTTGTGGAGCAATGGGGCCACTACTGCTGCGATTGCTAATTTGGCAATAGGCACGTATCAGGTCACTGTGAAAGATCAAAATAATTGCACAATTCAAGCCGCAAATACTATTGTATCATTGCCAAATACCTTGACCGTAACTATTTCTAAAACAGATGCAGCCTGTGGGCAAAACGATGGTGCGGCTATAGCTTCACCTTCGGGTTCTAGTATTGGTGCTTCATACATTTGGAGCAATGGTGCTACTGCAGGTTCTATTTCGTCTTTAGCTGCAGGTAACTATAGCGTTACTGTGACTAATGCAGCAGGCTGCACGGCATCTAATACCACTACTATCACAAATGCTAGCAGCCCACAACTAGAGGTGAATGCCACCCCTACAAGTTGTTTTGGTGGAGCAGATGGTGCTATCAGCGTTAATGTCCTTTCTGCTGGTAATTTTGCTTTCACATGGAGTAATGGACAAACAACCAACTCTATCAGTGGATTGAGCGCTGGCAATTATACCGTGACAGTATCTGCGGGAGCAAACTGCCAAACGGTGAGAACTATTTTAGTAACCCAGCCTACTGCGCTTTCGGTGCAAACTAACTCGACTCCTTCTTCTGGTGCTAATGGCACTGCCACAGCTAATGCGATAGGTGGTTCTGCAGCATACAGCTATTTATGGAGTAATGGAGCTACAACTCAAACCGCCTCAGGATTGACGAGCGGAACTTATGCCGTTACAGTTACTGACGCCAATGGCTGTAGTGTAATAGGTAGCGCGATAGTGGGTGTTACAGGAATAGACAATATTGATTTTATTTCTACACTTAAGGTTTATCCAAACCCTGCTTTAAACACGGTGTCCATGGATGTAGTGTTTGAAAAGGAAAATGATTTTGTAGTGAATATGCACGATGCTTTGGGCAGGCTGGTAAGCACCTCGGATGTGAAAAATACCCAAAACTATTCTGCTACTTTTGATATTCAGCACTTAAGCAAAGGGGTTTACGTTATCGAAATTAGGGCGAATACGCAATCTAAAGCAATTCGATTTATTAAGAACTAAAAGCACACATGCACTTTTTTAAAAACAATCTTTTTACTGTAGCACTTTTTGCTACCAGTTTTACCTTTGCTCAAAATAGCAAATGGTGTGGTACTATGGATATCCTTCAACAACAAATGGATAATAACCCGCAAGCTCAAAAGGAGTATGCTGATTTCATAGCTTACAGTAAAAGCAGTGAACAAAATTTTAAGTATGGGAATGCCTCTAGGGCGTTTAATGATACTATTTTTATCCCTATGGTATTTCACATCATTCATAATGGCGATGCCATAGGTACAGGTGAAAATATTTCTGATGCACAGGTTTTATCTCAGTTACCCATACTAAATCAAGACTTTTCGCTTACAAATCCAAATGCTGTCGATATCCCCGCTGAGTTTAAATCGGTAGCAGGGAGTACTAGTATCAAATTTTGTATGGCACAATTTGACCCTCAAGGCAACCCTACTACGGGTATCATGCGCTACAATTTGGGACAAATATCATGGGATCAAAATCCTATCGAACAGCAAGTAAAACCTTCTACAATTTGGGATAGAACAAAATATCTGAATATCTGGGTGGTTCGAGTGGGTGGTACATTAGCTACAAATGGGGTATTGGCTTATGCTCAGTTTCCCGGATTCGGACAGGCTAATACCGATGGCGTATTAGCTCGATACGATGTCATAGGCAATACAGGTACGCTGTTGACGGGTTATGACAAAGGTCGTTCACTAGGTCACGAGATAGGGCATTGGCTTGGTTTGTTCCATATTTGGGGCGATGATGGAGGATTATGTAGCAATCAGACAAACGGAGGTTCTGACTATATCAGCGATACACCAGACCAAGGAGATCAGTATTTTGGTTGTCCTACTTACCCACAGACTTCATGCAATTCGAGCGATATGTTTATGAACTACATGGATTATACCAATGATGATTGTAGAAATCTTTTTACAAAAGGCCAATGTGACCGAATGGAAAGTATCATCAATTCATCTCCTACGCGTACTGGATTTAAGACTGCTGCATCTAAATGTTTTTACAATTTCGATGCTGAGCTTACCAAAGTGGTACAGCCATCAGACAGCCTTTGCGCAACAGATTTTACGCCTGTAGTGTTGATTACAAACAAAGGAATGTCAGACATTACCTCTTTGACAATCACTTATGCGATAAACAACATTTCTACCGCTATAAATTGGACAGGACTGATAGGAGCTCAAAGTGCTAAATACATTCAGCTACCTACCGCTTCAGGATATTTAGATGGAAGCTACCAATTTGATGCGTATATAAGCAATGCCAATGGATTGGTCAAAGACAACAATCCTAGCAACGATACACTTAGCTTTATTTTTCATACCTATACAGAATTTACCACAGCTGGACCTACTCCATTTTTAGAAGACTTTGAGAGTGGTTTTTATCCACCAGCCGGATGGGATGTGAAGAATCCGAATAATGATGCCGTGAGCTGGAAAGAAAATTTGAATGTAGGCGCCTATGGATTGAGTGCTACATCGGTTTGGATAGACAATAGCGCTTACAACATTAATCCTGGGAAACGAAAAGATGCACTATTGACTTCTTTTGTTGATTTCTCACAAAACCTAGCGCCTAAAATTGCCTTTGATTATGCCTATTCAAAACGATTGACGCGCGAGGATTCTTTGGAGTTGAGTTATAGTCTAGACTGTGGTCGTACATGGACCGTATGCTGGAAAAATGGAGGACCTAATCTAGCGACAGCGTTGAAAGATACGATGCGGCCATTTGTGCCTAAAGCCAATGAGTGGAGGAGTGTATCTGTGCCAGTAAACTATCTCCGGAGCCAATCAAACGTTCAGTTTAAATTTGAAAATATATCTGGATGGGGCAACGCACTATATTTGGATAATATCAATATTTCATTAGACCCAAATGGAATAGCGACTCCTTCAAAAAGTATAGCCGTAGCCTTGTATCCCAATCCTGCCAACAACTTTGCAACGCTAAAACTTCCTACTGCACATCCTTTTGAAAGATACGAAATCACGGACCAGCTAGGTCGTAAGGTGTTTGAGAAAAACATTATTGACCCTATTTCATTTATTAATACTAGCGCACTTACTGAGGGCGTATATTTAATCCACCTGATAGCTAAAACCAATCGACAGGTAGAAAAGTTGGTGATAGCTAAATAAGAAATGGCTAGCAAAAACAGATATTAGGGTTTTTGATTAATATTGTAAATAAAATAGAGCTATGCGAAAAGTAAAATTTAGAGATGCACTAAAAGAAGCTATGGCTGAGGAAATGCGGCTTGACCCTACGGTTTTACTGATGGGAGAAGAAGTAGCAGAGTATGATGGTGCTTATAAGGTGAGCCAAGGCATGTTGGCCGAATTTGGTTCAAAGCGAGTGATTGATACCCCTATTGCAGAACTTGGGTTTACGGGTATAGCTGTAGGTGCAGCCATGAATGGACTTCGCCCTATTGTAGAATTTATGACTTGGAATTTTGCGATTTTAGCCTTTGATCAAATAATAAATGGCTCTGCCAAAATGCTCGCAGTAAGTGGCGGTCAGGTTGGCAATCCTATTGTGTTTAGAGGGCCACAAGGTGCAGCCGGACAACTAGGCGCACAACACTCTCAGATGCTCACCAATATGCTCGCATCAGTGCCAGGATTGAAAGTCATATCTCCGTCAAATGGGTATGATGCAAAAGGGCTACTTAAATCGGCTATCCGCGACAATGATCCGGTGGTATTTATGGAATCTGAACAAATGTATGGCGATAACTGTGAACTACCCGATGGAGAATACCTCATTCCGATTGGTGTTTGCGATATCAAAAGAAAAGGTACAGATGTGACGATTGTTTCCTATAATAAAATGATGAAAATCGCTCTAGAAAGCGCTGTAGAGTTGGCAAAAGAAGGTATAGAGGCAGAAGTGATAGATTTGATGACGATTAGACCGCTCGATATCCAAACGATTATCAATTCTGTAAAAAATACAAACCGAATAGTTATTATAGATGAGTCTTGGCCATTTACGTCTATTGCATCTGAAATTACTTTCCAGTTGCAGCGCTACGCATTCGACTATCTTGATGCCCCAATACGTAGAGTCTGCGGAGCCGATACTTCTATGCACTATGCTCCTAATCTAGTAGATGCCTACATGCCATCTGTAAAGCAAGTGATAGATGCAGTGAAAGAAATAAGCTATGTCAAATAGCCATTAAAATCAAATTGTTAACGCCACCCTTTGGGTGGCTTTTTTATATATTTTATGCACGAAAAAAAAGAAGCATTTGAGAGATTACTTATAATCATGGATGAGCTCAGAGCAAAGTGCCCTTGGGATCAAAAACAAACCATCGAAACCCTCCGTCCGCTTACGATTGAAGAAACTTATGAACTCAGCGAGGAAATCGTAAAGGGCGATTGGAATGGAGTAAAAGAAGAGCTGGGCGATTTGCTTTTGCATATTGTATTTTATGCAAAAATAGGAGAGGAGCAAAATCAATGGAACATGACGGAGGTTATAAATTCGCTTTGTGATAAGCTCATCCATCGCCATCCTCATATTTATGGCGATGCTGTAGCAGATACTGAAGAGGCCGTGAAACAAAATTGGGAAAAACTTAAAATGAAAGAAGGACGGGAGTCTGTACTTTCGGGTGTGCCATCTTCATTGCCCTCCATCATTAAGTCGTATCGTATACAAGAGAAAGCAGGTAAAATTGGTTTTGAATGGGATAATATAGCCGATGTATGGGCAAAGGTGAAAGAAGAAATAAATGAATTCGCTATTGAAGTTGAGAAAAATGATAAAGCCAAAATGGAAGGTGAATTTGGGGATGTATTGTTTGCTTTGGTCAACTATGCACGCTACCTAGATATAGACCCTGATAGAAGCTTAGAGCTTTCAAACCAAAAATTTATCAAACGATTTCAGTATATCGAATCGCAAGCTAAGGCTATCAATAAACCACTTTCAGCAATGACATTAGGCGAAATGGATAAGTTTTGGAATGAAGCTAAGGCAAAAGGAATAGCTTAGGAACGATTTTTGATAGATATCTTAAAATCATCAAGTCTGAAAAATCGCATTACATATATAGCTCTCTTCTTGAGTGTTTTGGTTTTTCTTTTTTTGGTATTAATACCTCAAAAAGTAGATGTACATGATGCCGCTACTGCAATCAATGCGTATATCAATGAGCAGGAGCAAAGTGCAGAACGCTTAGCTAAAAATCTACCCGTATCATTTGAAAGTAATCAATCGCTTATAGCCTTTGGCCAAAAAAATAACAGTGAGGCTGAATTATTTTTGTATAAAGATGACTCACTGCTTTTTTATACAGATAATAGGTCATTGCTGGATTTGCCTCCATCGCTTTATAATCAAACATCACAAATTATTTTTCTGCAAAATGGATGGTATCTTTTCCAGAAGCATACTAAAGATTCGCTAGTACTAGTCAGTTTATCGCTGATAAAAAATCAGTATAAACTTGACAATAAGTTTTTGTCAAATCAGGCAAATGGGTTTTTAGATATTCCAGAAGGGATAGTGTTTTCATATAAAGTTACTGAAGGGGCTATACCACTACTAGACAATAAAGGTAATGAGATAGGTAGTATATATGCCAATGCTACGGTATTAGATGCAAAAATGAGTGTAACAAGACAGTTAGCTTCGTTTGGTTTAGTGCTATTGCTATTGCTTTTGTTGTGGCAATTGGCTTCCGAAATCGGAAAAAAAATCAATTTTAGTGCAGCTATATTGGCATTAGGAATTTTGCTGCTTACTTTGAGAGTTGTACTGATTGTGTCTGAGTTGCCCGCATTTTCTACTCAGTCAGATTTGTTTAACCCCTCTATTTTTGCGAGCTCATTTTTCGCTCGATCGTTAGGTCAATTAGGGATAAGCCTACTTTTTTTAGGACTTTGGGTGGTCTTTATTGTTTTTGGATTGTCAATTCAAAAATATCAAGTCAACGGGGCTATTTCAATTTTGCTATCAGGAGCAATGGGCTTTCAGCTCTTTCTAGTGTTGTGGGTTTACAAAGCACTCATTCTCGACTCGCAGATTTCACTAGAACTTTATGATGTGCTATCACTTTCGTATTATAGTGTCATTGCCATTTTTTTTATTCTGGTTTGTTTCGCTTTGCTCTACTTGATTCTTAGCGTATTTGTTGAAGTTTTAACTAAGCCATTGAGTTGGGCTTACCTTTTTATAGCTTCGATTATTTTCGGACTCTTTTCTTTTTTTCTATTTGATAAAAATGAGACGGAAATATTGCTAATAGGTGTTTTTTGGATAAGCGTCTATTTGTATATAGGGCACTATGTTCAGCAAAAAGGAAAATCTCTTTTTCGATGGCGATTTTTTGTCATGCATATAGTGATGGCATCGTTGTTAAGTATGTTTTTACTCGAAAATTTGTATGAAAATAAAGAGCGTCAACAACGGTTATACTTTGGCAATAAGCTTTTTTCGGCACAAGACTTTTTATTGGAATATAGTTTTTCGCAGCTGGCGAGAGAGCTCAAAATTGATCAGTTTGTAAAGGCATATATAACTACAGAGGGGATTCCTTACAAAGAGCTCAAAGATAGATTGGCGGTGCTATATTTTCGCGACCATTTCCAAAACTATGACTTCGACTTATACCTCATCGGAAAAGGTGAATACAAAAATAAGTCATTGGATACACTTACCGCAAATGAAGTAGCTAAACGAATCGGTCAAAATTCGTTAGTGAAGAGAGATACATTGATTTTTCTCGAAGACTCCGTTTTTGTTAATGGCTACCTTGGGCTTGTTTCTTTTAGTAACGACAGCGCACAAGAGTCTTCTACATTAGCGATTTTGTTTACCCCAAAACTATATAATGACCATACGGTGTATCCAGAGTTATTGATAGGAAAACAATTCTCAGGCTTATTGACTACATCAGAATACAATTATGCGGTGTATATCAATAATCGGCTTAGCTATCAATATGGCAATTTTCCTTACCATTTTTATTGGGATAAAACATTCACTACTACCGATGCTCCCGCATCTTTTATAGAGACAGATGAGTGGGAACATTTAATTATTCAGGGCAAGGGAGTAAAACATGTAGTGGTATCTATAGCACAGGAAGGATTTTTTGAACCATTAGCCACCTTTGCCTACTTTTTTATCATTTATACTTTCATGTCGGTACTTTGTTGGCTTATCTATAGAGTGTTAAGACAATGGAAAAGTACAGACAATAATATCGAGTTTATTCGTATTTCTTTTCGTAGCAAAGTACAAATAGCCTTGCTATCGTTGGTGGCTTTATCTTTTGTAGTGATAGGTGTGGTCACTATTTCTTTTATAAAGCAGCAGTATGACGGATACTACACAAATCGTTTTGCACGCAAAGTAAAATCTATACTCACTGGATTGGAATATACATTCCAAGAAGCAGGAGCGAGCGAAAAGTTATCGAGCGACAGGGTATTGCTTGAAGCGTCTAAATTGAGTGATGTGAATAATATTGACATCAATCTTTATGATCCGAATGGTTGGTTGGTTCAATCTACACGACCTGAAATTTTCCAGCAAGGGCTGATTTCGAAAAAGATAGCTCCCTTAGCTATGGACATATTTTCTAGTCAAGACGCAAATCAAATTGTATTACAGGAACACATTGGCTCGCTTGATTATTCTTCTTTTTATATCCCACTTCGCAATAGGGATCGAAAAACCATTGGATTTTTACATATCCCTTATTTCGAAAAATCGAATGATATAAACAAAGAAGTTTCGTCATTCTTGGTCACCTTACTAAACGTGTATGCTTTCTTGCTGTTGTGTGCCGGTATAGTGTCATTTTTTATTTCGAACTCTATCACTCGACCACTCCGATTTATCAGCGAAAAAATAAAGCGTATCAATCTTGAACAAACAAACGAACCTATCGAATGGAAAAGTAATGACGAAATAGGAAGGCTCATTAGTGAGTACAATAAAATGATAAAAGCACTCGAAGAAAGTGCGAAAGGTTTAGCAAAAAGTGAACGAGAATCTGCATGGAGGCAGATGGCTAGGCAGATAGCCCATGAAATCAAGAACCCACTCACACCTATGAAGTTGAGTATCCAATATCTACAACGAGCCATAGATGAGAATAATCCAAACGTAGGAGAATTGGCCAAAAAAGTGAATAGAACGTTAATTGAACAAATCGATAACTTATCGAGTATAGCTACGGCTTTCTCGTCTTTTGCCCAAATGCCTAGACCTAATAATGAGTACGTAAATCTCAATCAAATTTTATCTGATGTTGTCTCCCTTTTTGGAAAAGAATCTAGTCATAGAATTACTTTTCAAAGTTATTGTGAAGATGCGATAGTACTAGCAGATAGAAATCAACTTATATCAGTCTTTAATAATCTAACTAAAAATGCCATTCAAAGTCTCGATGAGATCGAAAATGGGCAAATTGAAGTGATTGTATTGGATGAGTATGGTGAAGTGAAGGTGGTCATCATCGACAATGGTAAAGGGATAGCAGCCGTTGATTTTGAAAAAGTATTTGTGCCTAATTTTACTACTAAATCGTCAGGTACGGGTCTGGGGCTCGCTATTTCAAAGCAAATTATAGACATGAGCAGAGGTAAGATATGGTTTGAATCTGAGGTAGGCGTAGGCACTAAGTTTTATGTCACTTTACCACATCAAACAGAGCCTAAATAGGTAATGAAGCAGTGATCAATTCCAACACCTCTTCTATCATTTTATCTACTACTTTTTTGGGATCAGGACTAAAAAGACCAAGCGCTCTATTGGCTATAAGTGCATTGATAGAAATACACTCGTGGCCAAGCACTTTGCCTAGTCCATAGATACCCGCAGTTTCCATTTCGAGATTTGTGATTTTGCCATGCGGGTGATGGAAAGCGGTAAGTTGATCCAATACACCGGGATTGGTTAGACCTGCTCTTATTTTTCGCCCTTGAGGTGCATAAAAACCTTCAGCGGTTACAGTTACTCCTTTGTAGTATTTCTTTTCAAACACAGAAAGCAAAGATTCACTTGCTTTAAACACATAGGGGGTGATATTGGGCAATAAGATTTGTCCCGTAAAAGAATTTAATAAATTGATTTCTTGTATCGAGTTTTCAAATAAATAATGATGAAGCAAGCCATCCAACCCAATGGCATATTCAGAGCAGAGAATGCTCTCCAGTGGTATATCCGCTTGCAAACATCCCGAAGTACCTAGGCGAATAATACGCAACGGAGTATGGCTCTCCTTTACTTTTCTGCCTACTAAATCAACATTGAAAAGCATATCGAGTTCTTGGAGTACAATATCAATATTGTCTGTGCCTATGCCTGTCGATATGACCGTGAGTCGATGATTGTTTAGGTAGCCAGTATGTGTAATAAACTCCCGGTGATTTGCTTTGTGTTCTATCGTATCAAAGTGTTTGCTCACATCAGCCACACGATCTGGGTCGCCCACTGTGATGATAGTTTCCGCTACTTGGTGGGGCAATAAATGGAGATGATATACACTTCCATCTGTGTTCAAAATTAAATCACTATCTGCTATCATCTAATTTATTTTTACGGTTTTTAAATTCAAAAGGTTGAGACCATTAGTAGCTAATCCGCTTACATTATGCTGACTAAAACGGAGTATTTCATCATAATACAATGGCACTACGGGCATTTCATTTGCCAAAATTACATCCAGTTGATGATATAACGCAAATCGATTTGCTTCATTCTCTTCACTCAGCGCTTTTTCATAAAGCACATCATATTGTTTGTTTTGAAAGCGGGTATAATTTGGCGGGCAGCCATTTTTACTATAAAATACAGCGTAGTAGCTCTCAGCATCTGGGTAGTCGGCTATCCAAGACCCTCTAAAAAAAGGGGCGTTTCCTTTTACCATCCATTCGCGCAGTACCGCACTAGGATTTATTTCTAGCGAAATGTTTAACCCTAATTTAGATAATTGTTTGGCTGCCATGAGTCCAATCTCTCTGTAGGTTTCGTTGGTGTATAGCTTGATAGTTTTTGATGATTTGTACCCCGATAGTTTAAGCATTTCCGAAGCTTTTTCTATATTATATGCCGTGATCAGTTTATTCCCATCAAATGACGGCAACCCTACTGGTACAAATCCATTATTAGCGGGTTTGCCTACGCCATTTCTCAGGTATTTTATTATTTCCTCGCGGTCTATTCCGTAGCTTATTGCCTTTCTTAGATAAGCATCGTTTGTAGTTGATTTTTCAAGATTAAATCCTAGATATTCAGTGTTGAGATAAGGTGATTTGCTGAGTGAGAAATTTTTTCGTAGCGAAGATTTTAGTTCTCCATTGTCATCTATTACTTCATCTATATAGCTCGCATCAAGTCCTGATACAAAGTCAAGTTCTTTTGAGCGAAAGGCTAAAAACTCCGATTTTTTATCAGTGATAAAACTCACTTTCACCCCATCTAAATAGGGAAGTTGATTCTCGTTTTCTCTTTCAAAGTAGTGCTCATTTTTTGTCAAAATCAACGCCACACCCTCGCGCCATTTTTTGAATCGAAATGGACCAGTGCCTACCGGATGTGCTCTAAAGTCAGGACCATAGTAGGCAACAGCTTCTTGCGGTATCACACTACAATATTGCATTGTCAAAATACCCATGAGTGGTAAAAAGGGTTTGCGCAGTTTGATTTGAAAAGTGAAGCTATCCAAAGCTACAAATGGGGTACCGCTAGCAATATGTTCGCTAAAAATCCATGACCCAGGTGAAGCCACCTTGGGGTCAATGATGCGTTGAAAGGAATATGCAAAATCGTAGGCGTTTACGTTTCTTTCTTGACCCACAAAACATTCATCTGGATGAAATGTGACGTCTTTTCGGAGATGAAATGTATATGTTTTTCCGCTATCCGAAATTGTCCATGTACTAGCAATAGCAGGTATCACAGACAATGAATCGTTGAGCTGTACAAGGCCATTGTAGAGCTGGTTACAAGCCCAAATCGTGGCTTGATCTTTTGAAAATGCGGGATCTAGCGATGCGATGCCGCTCGATTGATTATAGCGAAATACTTTGGCGGTTTGCGTTGTTTTTGTGCCACAGCCCCACAGTACTAAAGTTACGCTAAACAGTAAAACATAAATTCTATTCATCCACGAAATTGTACTCCAAACCTAATCATTTTTTTTGGCTAGAACGATGACCAAGATTGTATGATAAATTAATCTTTTAGAGGAGGTAAGTCAGACTTTGTTTTGACCTTTAAATCGCCATTCTTAGCAGCCTTGTATAGGTCATACCATGCAAATGGGTTCATTAGGTTGTTGGCAGGGCGCTGACCAAAATACGATTTTTGAATCGCATTGCCTCTAAGTGCTGCACTGCTCGCCTCTGCTCCATTGGGTTGTAGTTGCTGTGCCAAAGCAGCCAGCATTTGCGGATCCATGTTTTCCTCGGCTCTTTGCAAATCATCCTTTGGCAATCGCAAGTCTCTAAATGCCTTGATAAAACCATCTCTATCGCCCCACGGATATATCACTGTTCCTTTGAGGTAGTATTCCGTTTTAGTCATCAATTGTATCACTGCGTATTTATCCTTATCCATTTCTACTGGAAGTATATGAATAGAAGGCTTAAATCCAATACATGTAAAGTAAAGTGTGTCGCCAGCTTCTGCTGCAAAACTGAAGTATCCTTCATTATTTGCAGAAGCTACTCTACCTCGTTTTGGTATAGTCACATAGGTATAGGGTACTGCCTGCAACGAATCTGAAGTCATCACAAAACCTGAAAATTGCACCACTTTCGGTTGGTCTTGCGCAAACAGGCTACCGCCTAAAAATAAACTAAATACTAGTGCAATGTGTTTCATAATAATTATCAGTACTTCAAAAATAAAGGGTTTTATGACTTAATACATAAAAGATGTTCTTTCTAGCACTTGTTTTTCATGATTTAACAAACCACTTTCCACACACTATCCACAATTCAGTTTCTTACACACAATTATTTTTGATAGTCAACTTTAAAACGCCACATATTACTAACTTCACGCCACAAAAAAACAAACAGATGTCACAATTTATTCGCTCTACTGATACTTTTTCAAATAGACATATAGGCATTAGACCCAAAGATGAAGCAGCAATGCTCAAGGAAATAGGTGTGAGCTCGCTCGATGAACTGATTGATAAAACGGTGCCCACTGCTATTCGCAGAGCTGATAAGCTTAATTTGCCAGAGGGACTTTCGGAATTTGAATATCTTACTACATTGCGCACCTTAGCTCAAAAAAACAAACCTTATAAAAGCTACATTGGTCTTGGATACTACAACACTGTGACCCCTGCGGTGATTCGTAGAAATATTTTCGAAAATCCAGGTTGGTACACGCAGTACACACCTTATCAAGCGGAGATAGCTCAAGGTCGATTGGAGGCGTTACTCAATTTCCAAACGATGGTAGCAGACCTTACAGGAATGCCAATCGCTAATGCCTCTTTACTCGATGAAGGTACAGCCGCAGCCGAAGCCATGAGTATGTTTTTGGGTGTCAAAAACAAAAAAGGATTTGTATATACAAAGTTCTTTGTCTCTAATCTTTGTTTGCCGCAAACGATTGATGTTATTCATACTCGTGCTAAATTCTTAGGAGTAGAGGTGGTCGTAGGCGATCATCACACAGTCGATATCAATCAAGATTATTTTGGTGCATTGCTCCAATATCCAGCCTACGATGGTCAAGTGATAGACTATACTTCTTTTATTGAAAAGTGTAAAGCGGTCGAATGTTATGTCACTGTAGCGGCCGATATTTTGGCACTTACATTGCTAACGCCTCCAGGTGAATTTGGTGCTGATTGTGTAGTGGGTAATACCCAACGATTTGGTGTGCCTATGGGCTTTGGTGGTCCCCATGCCGCTTATTTTGCTACTAAAGATGACTACAAACGAATCATACCCGGGCGTATCATTGGACTTTCAGTAGATGCAGAAAATAATCCCGCACTTCGTATGGCATTGCAAACTAGAGAGCAGCATATACGAAGAGAAAAAGCAACTTCTAATATCTGCACTGCACAAGCATTGCTATCAATTATGTCTGGTATGTATGCTGCTTATCATGGAGCTGATGGATTGAAAAATATAGCGTTGCGCATACATACACTTACTACAAAATTAGCAGAGGGACTGAAAGCACTAGGCTACCATAGGCATAATAAATTTTATTTTGACACCCTGACTATAGATACCAAAGGGGACCTTCAACTTTTGGAGCGAGTTAAAGCAATTTCACTTGCCGACAATATCAATTTCGCTTATAGTTGCAACAATTTCATCTCAATTTCATTAGATGAAACTACGCTACCAGAAGATGTAATGGCTATTTTATCCGTTTTTGATAAAGCAAATAACGGAAACGGTGAGGTAAAAATTACTTTTGAAGATAAGGCAGTCGTGCTTAATTGGCCAGCTAGTTTTATACGAAAATCTAGCTTTTTGACACATCCTGTTTTCAATACGTATCATTCTGAATCGCAAATGATGCGCTATATCAAATTGCTTGAAAATAAAGACCTTTCCCTTACTAAATCTATGATTGCCCTGGGTTCTTGTACCATGAAACTCAATGCTGCAGCAGAGTTGGAGCCTGTTAGCTGGAATGAGTTTGCGCATGTGCATCCCTTTGCCCCTGTAGATCAAAACGAGGGTTATCTCCAAATGATTAAGGAATTGGAAGCGGCATTGTCAGAGATCACAGGGTTTTATGCCACATCGCTACAACCCAACTCTGGTGCGCAAGGTGAGTATGCGGGTATCCAAGTGATTAGAGCCTATCAGGAAGATATAGGGCAGGGCCATAGAAATGTAGCCTTGATACCAGCTTCAGCTCATGGAACTAATCCCGCTACGGCAGTGATGTGTGGCTTGAAAGTAGTAGTAGTAGCTACCGACCCAAAAGGCAATATAGATTTTAATGATTTATTGAAAAAGACGGAAGAGCATAAAGATAATCTATGCTGCTTGATGGTGACATATCCATCTACGCATGGTGTATTTGAAACAAATATCAAAGACATATGTGCATTGATACATGCCAATGGAGGACAGGTATATATGGATGGTGCGAATCTCAATGCTCAAGTAGGACTTACAGGCCCAGGATTTATAGGCGCAGATGTAAATCATATCAACCTTCATAAAACATTTGCTATACCACATGGCGGTGGTGGTCCAGGTATGGGGCCTATTTGTGTAGCTAAGCATTTAGCTCCTTATTTACCTTCAAATGTACATACACAAACTGGCGGGGAGAAAGCTATCACAGCCATCTCGTCTGCTCCATGGGGTAGTGCGAGTATATTGCTCATATCGTATGGTTATATCAAAATGCTTGGCGCAAAAGGTCTTACAGATGCTACTCGTTACGCTATTTTGAATGCAAATTACATGAAAGCAAAACTTGAAAAAGCATACGATGTTCTTTATACAGGGCACAATGGTTTCGTAGCACATGAATTGATATTGGATTTTAGGGCATTTAAGCATACCGTGGGTGTAGAGGTCGAAGATGTGGCCAAACGATTTATGGATTATGGCTTTCATGCGCCTACCGTATCATTTCCAGTAGCAGGCACACTCATGATTGAGCCTACTGAAAGTGAGGATAAGGCAGAGATTGATAGGTTTTGTGATGCACTTTTGAGCATCAAAAATGAAATAGACCAAATACAAACTAAGCAAGCCGATGCGCTAGATAATCCACTCAAAAATGCACCGCATACTTTAGCTATGGTGACAGCCGAAAAATGGACGAAGCCTTACAGTCGAGAAGTAGCTGCTTTTCCATTAGCTTATGTGAAAGAAGGTAAGTTTTGGCCGAGTGTGGCTAGGGTAAATAACTCACATGGCGATAGAAATTTGATTTGTACTTGTCCTAGCGTAGAGGAGTATATGTCAAAATAAGTCTAGGATATATTATCTATTTTTAAAGAAAGGGAATAGCCGCTGCTATTCCCTTTCTTAGTTTTTTCTGTTAAAATAGTTGCCTATTTATTATTCAAAAATGCAGAGTACATCCACACTAATTTTTCTTGCGAACGAATGTAATCACTCATTTGTGCATTAGTGCCTTCGTCATCTATTTCGGCCGAAAGTGTAAGTAGTGTACGCTGTTTGGTCAATAGTACTTTAAATGATTCTAAAATATCTGCCACGGCTTTTTTGCCGTCAGACACTTCTTTGCTTTCTTTTATTTTCGACTGTTTGATGTAGTCGGTATAGCGATGTTGAGGTGTATGGCCAAGTGTAAGAATGCGCTCAGCCGTTTCGTCTATTTTTAGAATGAGATCGTTATACAATTCCTCGAATTTCACATGCAGTTCAAAGAATTTTTCGCCTCTAATATTCCAATGATAACCTCTTACATTTTGATAAAAAACGGAATAATTGGCCAACAAGTCACCCAGCAAATCCGCAAGTTCGTTTGCTTTTTTTGCATCTAATCCAATACTATTTAATTTGTTCATAAAAGTTGTTTTTTGTTTCTTAAAGATACAAATTCCATTTCCTAAAAACTTCATTTTAGCGTTTTTTACAAGCTACTTTATGGCTATTAAATCAGATCGAAATTTAGATTTTTTGCTTTCCCGCATTTTATATTAAATTTAGCGGTTAGTATCAAATCAAAATATGGAGAAAAAATTATTACTAGAGGTTAAAAACCTAGTTACTGAATTTAAAACGGAAGAGGGCTTAGTACGCGCAGTGAACGATGTAAGCTTTGATGTATATAGAGGAGAAACCATAGGTATAGTGGGCGAATCAGGCTCAGGCAAGTCGGTTACCTCTCTTTCAATAATGCGTTTGATACCCAATCCTCCAGGGCGTATAGCTTCTGGGCAGATTATTTATCATACGCCCGATGGCAAAAAAGTAGATTTAGTCACACTTTCAGAAGATGAAATGCGACAATATAGAGGCAATGAAATCTCCATGATTTTTCAAGAACCTATGACCTCGCTCAATCCTGTGTTTACTTGTGGCGATCAGGTGGTAGAGGCGATCATGCTTCATCAAAAAAAGTCTAAAACAGAGGCGCAGCAAGTGACCCTTAAAATGTTTGAACGAGTGCAACTGCCAAACCCACAACGAATTTTAGATGCCTATCCGCATCAGCTTTCTGGCGGGCAAAAACAACGGGTAATGATAGCTATGGCGATGAGCTGTAATCCTAATATTTTGATAGCTGATGAGCCTACTACGGCTTTGGATGTAACAGTTCAAGCCACCATCCTCGACCTCATGAATCAGCTTCGTAAAGAGATCGAATCATCTATACTCTTTATTACCCATGATTTAGGCGTGATAGCCGAAATAGCCGATAGAGTACTTGTAATGTATAAGGGCAAAATAGTGGAGCAAGGCAATGTGCTCGATATTTTTAGCGACCCAAAACACCCATACACAAAGAGTCTCTTGGCCTGCCGTCCGCCATTAGGCATTCGACTCAAAAAACTACCTACGGTTGTCGATTTTATGCGCGAAGAAAATGGCGAAATAATAGAACTAAGTACAACAGTAAGAGAAGCCATTAACGCACAAATCATAACAAAAGAAGAAACGGATGCTCGAAGAGCAAAATTGATGGAAAGTAAACCGATTTTGGAAGTGAAAAATCTCCAAACTTGGTTTCCAACTACGAAAAACTTTTTTGGAAAAACTACGGATTGGGTGAAGGCAGTAGATGATGTGAGTTTTACCGTACAGGAAGGTGAAACATTAGGATTGGTGGGCGAATCTGGCTGTGGAAAGACTACGTTAGGTCGTACTATTTTACGACTTGCACCAGCGCATGGGGGCGAAATTATCTTTGATGGCAAGAGTATTTTAGATATGAATCATTCGGATTTAAAAGATATGCGCAGACACATGCAAATTATCTTTCAAGATCCGTACTCTTCGCTCAATCCGAGAATGACCATTGGCAATGCAATTCAAGAACCTATGACCGTACATGGTGTGTTGGGTAATGAAAAAGAACGTAAAGAAAAAGTACTTGAGCTACTTGAAAAAGTAAACATGAAGCCAGAGCATTACAATCGTTACCCACACGAATTTTCAGGTGGTCAGCGACAACGTATTTGCATAGCTCGGGCATTATCGCTCAACCCTAAATTTATAATTTGTGATGAGTCTGTGTCTGCACTCGATGTATCTGTACAAGCACAAGTACTCAATTTGCTGATTCACCTTCGAGAGGAGTTTAAGTTTACCTATATCTTTATATCGCACGATTTATCTGTGGTGAAGTTTATGAGTGACCGTATGGTGGTAATGAATAAAGGAAAAATTGAAGAAATGGGTATATCGGATGAGATATACAATAATCCTCAAATGGCCTACACACAACGATTGATATCTGCTATTCCTAAAGGCGAACTGGAAAATATTAAACAAAGGATAGCTAGAGAGAAACAGTTTGCAGCCGTATAGCATGAAACGAAGTGCCTACATATCTGTAATAGAATCTGATGCTGAAAAGGCTACAGAGATAGAGCGATTTCTGAAAGCGGGGTCAGACAATTTTTTGTTTTCCGTAGCGCATTTTGACTCCTTTGCTGCGTTTGAAAAGCATACTCTATCTGCAAAATCAGATGCTATTATATCTACAGATGTAAAGATGTTTGCTAAGTCAAAATCACCACAGATTTCGGCAATACCACTTATTGTTTTAGGTGATGAAAAGCCTGTATTGAAGGGCAATTTTAGTCATGCAGACTTTCTAATTTATAATAAACTCAATCTCTATCATCTACCTAAAATGTTAGATAAGCTAATATCTAACACGGACACATTAGCTGGGTTTTCAAATAATTTTATCACGCCTACTAGTCAAAATTCATTTGCCTCATTCGACATGTTGCCTATGGCAGCTTTTGTTTTTGAAAACGAAAAACTTATTTATTCCAATCCCCTTTCTCGACCTTATCTCAACGCATCTCTTTTTACCGCCATCAGTCAAATACTAAAATCAGCCGATGGTGATCAATCGATTGTCTTCAAAGGAATAAAGTACAATGTAACCAAGAAATCAAATGCAGAGCAGATTTTTATTTTTGTATCCGAAGAGTATGACCAAAGTACGCAAATGCTATCGGCTATTACCAAAATGACAGACGACATTTGCTTGTTGGTATTTAAAGATAATAAGCTGGTATTTAAAAATGAAAAAGCTAATCTATTACTCCAAGATGCAGCTATTTTTATTTCATTTGAGCAGTTGTTTGATATCACTATTTCAACTAAAAACACACCTCAAGTCAAACATAAGTCAAGTGGAATTTCCTATGATTTTAGTATTGAAGAGTTGCAAAGTCCAAATGGAAAATTTGAATTGGTATCTGTAAAGCATGTAGCGCCCGAAGCTTTGCCTATTAATCTTCAAGAAGCATTGATATCGGCCCTTTCGCACGATGTCAAAGAGCCACTTCGTACCAGTACCTCATACACGCAGCTACTCGCATCGAAGCTTGTAGATAAAGAGGAAATTGAATATGCCGATATTATTGGCAAAGAGCTTAAACGCTTAGATAATTTACTCCAAAATATTCGTCAGGTATTTACCCCCTCCGCCATGCAGGTTCGCAAACAGTCAGTGTCATTGCGAATGGTAGTAGAGGCATCACTCAAAGAATTGAAACAAGTGATTGACGAAGTAGATGCAATAGTTGATTTATCAAAGATGCCTGAAGTAAATGCGGATAAAACAAAGCTTATACAAGTTTTTAGGCATCTTATTGAAAACGCAGTTCGATATCGAAAAGAGGATAAACGTTGTTTTATCGAAATCATTACAACGGAGCGCGAAGCAGATATTTTGGTTTGTGTGAAAGACAACGGTATAGGTATTGATGCCCGTTTTCATAAAAAAATATTCCAGCCATTTACTCGACTCGAAAACTTGCAAAACCATACAGGTAGCGGATTAGGACTTCACCTCTCAAAGACTATAATAGAGGCTCATGGAGGCGAAATTTGGGTAGAATCTCATGAGGGTTTTGGCGCAAACTTTTTCTTTACCTTACCTCGTTAAGTACGCTCTCACTTCTTTTGCTATTTTTGAGCCTCATTTTAAGCTATGTCATTTACAGAAGAAATCAATAAACGCAAGACTTTTGGTATTATATCTCACCCAGATGCTGGTAAAACTACCTTGACTGAAAAGTTGCTACTTTTTGGAGGAGCGATACAAACAGCAGGAGCTGTAAAATCAAATAAAATTAAAAAATCGACTACTTCCGATTTTATGGAGATAGAGAAGCAGCGGGGTATTTCGGTAGCCACATCTGTGATGAGTTTTCACTATGCCGATAGGATTATCAACATTCTCGATACCCCAGGTCACAAAGATTTTGCCGAAGATACTTACCGCACACTCACTGCAGTAGATTCGGTGATTATGGTAGTGGATTCAGTAAAAGGAGTAGAGGAGCAGACCCGCAGACTCATGGAGGTTTGTGCTATGCGAAAAACACCTGTGATTGTATTTATCAATAAACTTGACCGTGAAGGGCAAGACCCATTTGAGCTGTTGGAAGAAATAGAAAAAGAGCTTAAAATAAAAACTCGTCCACTCACCTGGCCTATCAATAGGGGCTCATCGTTTAAAGGGGTGTATAATCTGCATCGCAAAACGCTGAATCTATTTCGACCTTCTACCCAGCGAGTAGCTGATGAGGTGATTTCATTAGAGCTGAATGATACTCAACTCGCAACAATAGTAGGTGACAAAGATGCCGCTAAAATACGCGAGGATGTAGAATTGATAGAGGCCGTATTTGAACCATTTGACACAGCAGATTATCTGAAAGGCGATGTGGCACCTGTTTTTTTTGGCTCTGCAGTCAATAATTTTGGGGTACAAGAATTGCTCGATACATTTATTGAAATAGCACCTACACCTCGAGGTAGAGAAACAGATATTCGTTTTATAGAACCTAGTGAGCCTAAGATGACAGGATTTGTGTTTAAAATACACGCAAACATTGACCCTAAGCACCGCGACCGTATTGCATTTTTGCGTATCGTTTCGGGCAAATTTGAAAAGGGAAAGTATTTTCATCATAGCCGCTTAAATAAAGAGCTTAGATTTAGTACGCCTGTTACTTTTTTGGCATCAGACAAAAGTATCGTAGATGAGGCTTATCCTGGTGATGTAGTGGGGCTGTACGATACAGGTCATTTTAAAATAGGCGATGTGCTCACCGAAGGTGAAAATTTTCAGATAAGAGGAATACCGAGTTTTTCGCCTGAAATTTTTAAGGAGCTAATCAATACAGATCCTATGAAGTCGAAGCAACTAGAAAAAGGAATTTCTCAACTCACAGACGAGGGCGTGGCGCAGCTTTTCACCCAGCAGCCCGGCAATCGCAAGTTTGTAGGTGTAGTGGGGGAACTTCAATTTGAGGTGATTCAGCACCGACTTTTGCATGAGTATGGCGCATCGTGTAGGTTTCAGCCAGTGAATCTTACCAAAGCTTGCTGGATTCGTTCTGACAATCCTACAAAATTAGCCGATTTTGTGCGATTCAAACAAAGTACCATAGTGCAAGACAAAGACAATAATACCGTTTATCTTGCCCCATCTGAATGGTTTTTGAAAATGGAAATGGAAAACAATCCTGATATTGAATTTCACTTCAACTCAGAGTTTAAAACTGAGCGATCAGATTATTAATTAATTACTACGATTTGTTTTGAATAAACCGCTTTACCGATAGTAAGCTTTGCTATGAGTATGCCCGCAGCTAGCCCACTTTTTTGGAATGGTATATTGTATTTCCCTTTTTCTTTAGCTACACTTTTTTCGAGCGAAGCAATAAGTCTGCCATTCAGGTCGATGATTTCAAGCGATACCGCTTGGTTTTCAGGGAGCGTATAAGTGATAGCTGTTTTATCTAAAAAGGGATTTGGAAAAACTGTCATGTCAAAAGCAGTATTGTCGTTGACAGCGAGCGAACGCTTTTCGTTTTGTGCTTTTTGCTCCGGATTTACAATGTCAGTATAGCCACCCGTGCAAGGGTAAAAATACTCAGGAATAAAGCTTGGTGTGCTTCCTACAAGGTGTGTCCCTTGGTTATCTGCCTTGATTGTGAGTTCCCCACTTTTAAAACACCATACTTTTTCTTCAGGCTTCGATTCGTTTTTGGTTTGATATTCAGAGAAATGAAGTTTGTTGCCTACAATTATGCCTTTGAGCAAAATATCGGCATAGTCTCCCTTTTCATTTAGTATTGTTGAAGTTCCTGTAACAGTATTGCCACTTTGAATTAAGTCGAATTCATATTGAAAAGTTTGCAGGATGCCCTGCTGATCGGCAGTGTACTGAAATCGTTTGCCACTAAATTTACCATTCAAATCATAATCTGATTTTTCTTTTTGAGCAAAGGCACTAATCGTTAAAAAAGTGAGTGCGAAGAGTAATGTTTTCGTTTTCATAGAAGTTGAATTTGTATAAAGATGAAAAAAAATATGCTTTCCATAAAAATAAAACGAGTTTTTTTAACTCACTAAGTTATCAATTGTAAAGCGCTAAGTCATCCTCCTCATCAAAATCGATCAGTCTTTCGGCAAGTGCTACCATTTTGAGTGTAGCTAATGCACACTCCACACCTTTATTGCCAAGTGCACCTCCTGCTCTGTCGATGGCTTGTTGTTCGGTATTGGTGGTGAGCAGTCCATATTGAATAGGAACTATAAAATCTGTACTTAAACGCATCAACTCATTGGTTACTGCCTGGTTGATATACACATCGTGATCTGTATCGCCTTTGATTACACAGCCTAAACAAATTATCGCGTCAAAGTAATCGCTTTGATGTAGCAATGCTACAGCCATAGGCAGTTCGAATGCTCCAGGTACATATTCTATCACTATATTTTGTTCACGAACGCCATGTTTTCTCAATGTTTCCACAGCGCCATCTCTGAGTTTCATTGTAATATGCTCATGGTATTCTGCTACTACGATACCAATATGAAAAGCTGTCCCATCAATATTAGCAGAAGTTTCCGTACCTAAGGTTTTGATTTTGCTTGCCATGTTTTTTTGTTTTATTGAGTGCAAAGTTAAAAATCATTTTGACCCCGTATCTTACATTGTCCAATTTTATAGCTTTCTCAATCAGTTTTTTTTAAATTTAGCTTTTCATTCTTAAAGCATTATGAAACAAAAAATTTGGATAGCATTTTTGGGCTTGTTGATATGGGTAATGTTGGTTTACTCCAATCATTTCCACAATTCATTTCATTTTGATGATTCGCATACGGTTCAAAACAACTTGTATATCCAGCACATTGGCAATATTCCATTGTTTTTTAAAGATGGACGTACTTTTTCGTCATTGCCATCAAATCAATCTTACCGACCAGTACTCTCTACCTCTTTGGCTATAGATTATTGGTTAGGCAAAGGCCTTACTGATACGTTTCAATTTCATCTTACTTCGTTTATATTATTTTTGTTTGTCGGTTTTTTCGCCTTTTTGATGTATAAAAAAATAGCACAGCAATCTATTGAAAGTTATGCTGTTGCTTGGGTTGCACTGATAGCAGTAGCTATCTACATGGTACATCCTGTATGTGCCGAAACAGTGAATTACATCATTCAACGAGGCGATATTTTTGCCACCTTTTTTACGCTTTTGGGCTTTGTGTTGTACTTGTATGTTCCCTTTGCGAAGCGTACTTTTTTGTATCTAGTACCTGTTTTTGTAGGGGTCTTAGCTAAACCAAATACACTAGTGTTTGCACCATTATTCGCTTGTTATATCCTGCTTTTTGAAGAGAAAAGAGACCTTGACTCGCTCATTGGTAAAAATATACTTACGAAGATAGTTAAACGGTCCTTGCCTGCGTTCTTGATGTGTATAGTGGCATATGGGGTGATGAGTGCCTTGCAGTCTAAAGATTTTGTGCCAGGTGGTACCAATACATTTTTGTATATCATTACTCAGCCCTACATGTTGGCATACTATCTGAGCGCTTTTTTTGCCCCAGTGCATCTAAACGCTGACACTGATTGGACACTTTTTGAAAGTATTTTTCAAGCGGAAACGCTCTTCGGTTTTGGTATCTTATGGATGATTTTGGGCGTCATCTATTTTTCGGCTAAGAATATTAAAACACGCCCTATTGCTTTTGGACTTTTGTGGTTTTTGATTGCAAATTTACCTACCTCTCTTTTGCCCTTTGCCGAAGTGATGAATGACCATCGTATGTTTCTTCCCTTTGTGGGACTTGCATTGGCAGTGGTATGGGCCTTGTATTTGCTAATAGATCTAGTAGCAAAAAATATTGATATTAATCCCACACTTCGCATTTTTGGGTATGGTGTTTTACTCTTTGTTTTACTCAACTTTTCGTATGCCACTCGACAGCGAAATGAAGTTTGGAAAACAGAAGAAACACTATGGAAAGATTGTGCTGAAAAAAGTCCAAAAAACGGTAGGGCGTTGATGAATTATGGATTGGCGCTCATGGCACGGGCTGATTATAAAAATGCAGAAATTTATTTCCAGCGTGGACTTGATAGTTGGCCATATTACGCCTACTTGCATGTCAATATGGGTATTCTTAAAAATGCGATAGGCAAAGCAGATGAGGCCGAATTATTTTTCAAAAATGGAATTTCTTATGGCATAAAATATCCTAATGCTTACTTCTATTATGCTCGATTTTTGACTGAGAAAAATCGAAAAGAAGAGGCCGTAACACAACTCAAAAAATGTCTTGAAATAGCAAATTCTCTTCCCGATGCAAGAATGATGTTGATGAACAATCTTTTTGAATTAGGGCGACTTGAGGAACTCAAGCAAGTAGCTCAAGAAACTCTCACCATTTTGCCCGAGAACCTTATCGCTAAACAGTATCTCGAAATGGCTAAAAATGGCAAATCGAAGCTCGAAATAACAAAGGAAAATGCCCTAAAGACAAATTCAGCGGGCGATTATCTTGACTTGTCGTTGCAATATTATCAAGCAGCGCAATACAAAGAATGTATTGCAGCCGCACAAGAGGCGTTGAAAATAGACCCGAAGTATGCAGCGGCATACAACAATATAGGCACAGCCTACAATATGATGGGCGATTTTGAGCAAGGCAAAAAAGCGCTAGAGCAAGCTATATTACTTGATCCAAGCTCTCAGTTAGCAAAAAACAATTTGGCTTGGGCAGAAGCGGAATTAAAGCAGAAGCAGCATGACTAGAGTGAAAGTAGCAGTCGTTATTTTAGGTTGGAATGGAAAAACTTTTCTCGAAAAGTTTTTAGGCAATGTGGTTCGTTTTTCGGAGAGCGAAAATGTAAAAGTAGTATATGCAGACAATGCTTCGACCGATGATAGTGTAGCCTATGTAAAGCAACATCACCCCACGGTTGAAGTGGTACAGAATACTACCAACAGTGGGTTTGCGGGTGGATATAATGAATCCTTAGCAAAAATTTCGGCAGCGTATTTTATCCTTTTAAACCAAGATGTGGAGGTATCTGAAAATTGGATTTTGCCACTCTTGGGATTTTTAGAAAAAAATAAAGACTACGCTGTAGTGCAACCGAAGCTAAGGGCTTATAAAGAGCCTTCAGCTTTTGAATATGCAGGGGCAGCAGGTGGCTATGTCGATTATCTGGGTTATGCTTTTTGTAGAGGTCGGCTTTTTGATACTATGGAGTACGATGAGGGGCAATATGATAATGCGCTGCCTATCTTTTGGGCATCAGGGGCGGCTATGATGATCAGGGCAGATTTATATACTTCATTAGGTGGGCTTGATGTTGATTTTTTTGCGCATCAAGAAGAGATTGACCTCTGCTGGCGAGTGCAAAATGCGGGATATAAAATAGCGGTAGTGCCACAATCGGTAGTGTATCATGTGGGCGGAGGCTCGCTGCCACAGGGCAATCCACGCAAAACTTATCTTAATTTTAGAAATAATCTTTTTTTGCTTTTAAAGAATCTCCCTACTAGCAAACTATGGTGGGTATTGCCTTTTAGAATAAAATTGGACGGATTGGCCATTTTATATAGTGTAGTGAAAAACAAAAATTTTATAGATGCAAAAGCGATTATCAAAGCCCATTTTCATTTTATAAAAGGCTTTAAGAAAATGTACGCTAAAAGAGCAAAGCCTATATCGGGTATGCCAACTACCATCTATCAAAACTCCATTATCTGGCAGTATTTTGCAAAAGGCAAAAAGAAATATAGCGATTTAGATACGATCTCTAATACGTAATCAGCATACCCTTGCTGGCGCGAGCTTTTAGCTCGTGTCAATTAATAAATTGCACATACTATTTT
>CALAYL010000019.1 GCA_937894725.1 uncultured Bacteroidota bacterium | reverse complement strand
TTTTTTCGTAGATATCGCCCTCACAAATCGTATCTCGATAGCTTGTACTGCTCTCTATCAAGGGCACTGCCCCGAGATTATAAAACGCCATATTGGGCAGATGAGATGAAAAATTAGGTGTGGGTATGGAGTAAAACTTAAAATCGCAGGCAAGCCCAAACTCATTTGGTTTTTCGATGGTGCTTAAAAATAAATCGCCAAAATTAGCTCTACCCACGATGATTCGCCCATCTGGGGCTTGTAGCATATCGGCTAAAACAAAAAACTGACTTGATGAATCCATCAATACGGTTTTAGTACCCGAAACTATGTCGTACTGATAGAGCCGCTGTGCAGTAGAATAATATAACTTAGTACCATCAGGCGAAAAGCAAGTACTTGAACAATAATTATCCCTGCTTAAATAGGCAGTATCTATGCCTCTAAGTACTCTTAAATTTGATAACTTTCCTGTACATCTGTCAAAGTCATATAACTCAGTTAATGAATACGAATTATCTTCATCATCTAAAGGAGATAACACACTTGCAAACATACTCCCACTCGAAGAAAAACACCAACGTGAAAAAGGCTCTAGCCTCGACCTCCTGTTTCCTATATATTGGGTATCTATTAACTCTACTTTGTCAGAATACCATATTTTATAGTACTTATTTGTCTGCTCCTCGTGACAGAGTATCCACCAGTCTTTCCCATTGGCATGACGTGTGGCTGTCATCTGGTCAATCGCTAATGAATCTTGATACCAAAAGATAGTATCTGTTGTATAAATATCGCCTCTCCCATTATTTAAATTCAAATTAATCTTAAACAAAAAAAAATACATTGATACACCATTACCACCACTAGTGCTATAAATTGATGGCTTCCACAATAGATAAAAAATACTATCAAGTTCTGTATTTAGGAAAAGAGAAGGTTGTCCATTTGAAAATGTACTTGAGAGAGAGAATAGATTTGTATTTGATAAGGGATTTAAATTGATATCATAAATATTTTCTTCATTAAACAAAAGCGAATTACCTGCTTTAGTTGTGATAGAAGCGGTTGCCCCTTTTTGATATTGAAAAGGTAGTCCAGTCACATTCGACTGCCCCCCTCTAAAGTCTAAGATATTTTGATTGAGTAGCCAAACAGAGTCATATTGCGCTTTAGAATAAAAAAACAAAGCCATTAAGAACAGTAGTGTTCCCAACGGCTTTGTTGTATGTGAATAACTACGCATCTTTTATTTGGCTTTCACCACCACTTTTTGAGTAGCGACTGACTTGCCTGCTATTTTAAATACTAGGTGATATACCCCACTAGCTAATTGGCTCACAGGTATTGTAGTCTCCGATGTGGCATAGTCTAAAAGCTGGCTTTGGAGTTTTCGTCCTAGTAGGTCGGTCATCTCTACCGTTACCTCTTGCGCTACACTCATATAGTACCCTACTTTAATATGGTCATCGCTTGGGTTTGGATAAACGCGCAGAAGCTTGAAGCCAGTGAAAACTGCTGCGGATGGGAGCTCTGCTTCCTCATCGGTTTTATAAAAGCCGAGGGCGCAATTGTCTTGGTCATCGTACATCAGTTGATCGCCCGATAGGCCTATCATGGTTCGCGCTTTATACACCGCTTCGCCTCCAGCAAAGGGGCATTGCACAGCCACGTTATAGAGGTCGGTCAGTTGCTGTTCGGTAAAGGTAAACTGTTTTTTAGCGATGGTACTCAAATAGATTTGCCCAACCAGTTTGTCATTCATTTCTATTTGATTCATAGGGGTTAGGCTGTTGATTTCTGCCATCTTAGCTTGATACTCCGCCTGCATCGCCATCTCTTTGAGTGGCTCATCGTTTTCATATTGCTTTTCGATAGCTGCAAACTGGCTAACAAGCTTCGAAATTTTCTTTTCTAATGCTTCAAATTTACCAATGTTTTCGTCTTGCTTTGTATGATAATAGTTTTGTAAATCTTGGTCTGATACTCTTAGTGGTGGATTTTTGTCTAAGGTTTCGTAAAGGTCTCTTTCGAGAAGATATTCAGCAGGGATAGCAAACGCTCCCTGTAGCCCCTCTCCGATTTGTTGATAGACCTCCTCTGCTTGGCTCACCGCAGGGTCTGGGTTGGCTACCCGAAATACTACTGCATTTTGAGCACAGTTGGGCAATTGTAAACCTGGGGCTGAAGTCTGCTGGAAAACAGGAATAAAAAGATTAGAAGAAGCTTGCACTACGTTGTTAAAGTCAACATTTCTTCGAAAATAGTTAAAAGGGATTAGTTGTCCTGAGAATGCAGTCCCCACGGAGTTAAACACATTGGCAGGCGCATTTCCAAAAAAGCCTATTCCTTGATTGCCTATAAATCCTCCATTTCTAAATTCAACGCCTATCAAGCTATTGTTGAACGTATTATTGGCAAATCTATTGATGGATTGGCAGTTTCCATTAAACTGCATACCCACTCGGGTAGTAGTTGTAAAATTGCCTAAAGTCCATCCATTTCGAGTCATATTGTATTGGTATGCCAGTCTTCTATAGTTATTTTGATTAGTAGAAGTGGCTGAGCCTAGTACCTCATTGCAAAATAAGAAAACATCTTGACAATTGTCAAAAACAAATCCTGTACCCGATGATGCAATAGAACCATTGATGTCATACACTTGGTTGTTGTTTCTGATATCAATAGGGGTGTTAGGAATATTGGTAGAAATATTTACTGCACGAATACCTACATAACCATCACGGATTTGATTGTCGGCTATGATGGTGCTTCCGCTAAGCCCTGTTAGTAGATTTTCAACCCGTATACCCTCCGCAGGATTAGTTCTATCGCAGGTGGTTCTAGAGTTAAATCCAGGATTAAAAACTGGAAGTCGTATGATATTGCGCTCGATATTGGTTTGCGCTCTTGGTGAGCCCTGCACTAAAATTCCGTATTTAAAGAAACATGGTGATGCAAATGGCCAAAAATTAGAAGTTGGATTTTGTACAGTATTGGTAGCCAAGTTTGCGTTAATAACAGCATTCGATACATTATTGATACTGTTAAGCGTAATGTCATTATCAGTAATGAGGATGTTGTTATTTACATTATTTACTATACCATTCATATTTCTTGCTCCTCTAAAACCATTGACCATATCTGTTAGCGTATTTGTAGCGATAGCAGCATTCACATTATCAAAAAAAACTGCCTGATAGCCATTACTAAAGGTGTTGTTTTGAATTGTAGCACTCCTTATAGTAGCACCAAAATAATCTAAATCTTGTGCTAAAATCGCATTGCCCGAAAGAGGATCATTGTTAAAATTACGTTTAATATTCGTAAATAGATTCTGGTTTACTGTAAAGTTTGAATTAGAACCCCAAACCCCAAAATCTAATCGCTCAAAATAATTACTTATCCCTATAACTACATTAGTTGAATTGATTAGTTCAATTCCTTTCCAAGCATTTGTTCTTGCAGGAAATGGGTTTATCAAATTAGCAGTAGGTGAAGCAGGGTTGGGATTAAAGGAATTTTGCCGAATGTAAGAGCTTGAATTACTTGTGTGGTTGTCATATCTCACTCCTATATAATTATCCCAAAATTTATTTCCTAATACTTCGTGTCGAGTATTTCCCCCTTGGATTACAATCGCATTTTGCCCCCCTATGAATGTACTTTTATCTACTCTTAAAAGAGATTGCGTTGTACCAAGGCTAGATTGTTGGTAAATGCCATCCCACATATAGTCAGTGCATGGTTCAAACCGAGTGTGACTCATCCTTAGATTTCGACCTGGTTGTATTATCACTTTTGCATTGGGGCCCATTTTAAAGGTTTTGTATGTCAGCAACACATCTTGATCTATAATCAACGTTCCCCACAGAAATATAGTGCTTGCATTTAAGACAAATGACCCCACAGTTGAAAAATTACTTGTAGCATTTGTATTATATTGATTAATTGCTACTTCACTAGCTGTTTGACCCTCTTGGCAACAGTAGGTATCGTTTAAAGTATTAAATGATGCTGTAGCCGAGCAACCGCTTGCGTTAGTGACAGTCACTCTAAAAGTATTTTGGATTTGAAAAGCTAAAAAACCGTAAGAAGAATTAGAGTTGGATGTGCCGTTTGTGTTGGTGCTCCATTGATATTGGAATCCGGAACCACTTGGTAAAGCGGTTAACGGAGTGGCAGACCCAATACAAGTATTAGAATTTCCAGTCAAAGATGCAATTACAGCAGGAGAAGTATTCACCACCGCACTAGCCTTAGCAGAACAGCCATTTCCATTGCTAGCAGATACCGTGTAGGTTCCGCTACT
>CALAYL010000018.1 GCA_937894725.1 uncultured Bacteroidota bacterium | reverse complement strand
GGAAGTTCAACGCTGGTTTCTGGAGTCCAAGCCAGGGACATACTTTCTGTAAGAATCCTTCAACCAAATTTTACTCTTAAAACGGAGTTTGTGGTAAGGAATAATGGAAATGTGGGTATTGGCACTTCTACTCCCTCTACTACTTTAGAAGTAGTAGGAAATGCACAATTTACAACCGCTGCTACTACAGGATTAGCTACTTTAAATTCATTGAACGTTACTAACAACTCTATTATTAATGGTAATGTGGGTATAGGCGTAGCAAATCCTTTAGAGAAGCTAGACATAGCGGGCAATATTAAATTAAACAACAATGTTATTTACTTGCGAGGAAACTATGATTACAACCATGGGCTAAGATGGTGTGGCTCATCGGCACCCTTTGCATCTGTTACTACAATAGATGGTCCTGTACTTTTTGGATGGTCTGGGGGTATGCTAGGCACTACAGCAGGAGGACAAAAAGCAGTGCTAAGATGGAATAGTGCTGGGCAGGTGAGTATAGGAACTGGAAAACCAGTAACAGGCGCATTTAATAACTTTGCCTTATCTGTAGATGGTACTATAGTATCACGTAGAGTGGTAGTACAGGTGAGCGATTGGGCAGATAAAGTATTCTCGGCAGGGTATAACCTCAAGCCCTTAGCTGAAGTAGAGGAGTACATAAATGCAAACAAGCACCTTCCCGAAATACCATCTGAGCAAGAAGTAAAAGAGCTAGGAATAGATGTGAGCGACATGAATAAACTGCTGTTACAAAAGGTAGAGGAACTCACCCTACATATCATAGCACAGCAGAAGCAGATTGATGAACTTAAAAAGAAATAAGTATGAAAAAGATTATTTTCGTATTATCTGCTTTAGCAATGCTAACAAGTGGATGTAAAAAGCCTGTAAGTCAGTTTGAGAATGGTTTTGTTGGGAATTGGAAATTTTTTTCTGTTACTTCAACTGGTGGTAGTGTAACGACTAACCCTACCACTGCTGAAATCATTACGACATTCCAAGAAAACTCAAATAATTTTTCTTTTATTCAAAACGGCTCCCAAGGTTCTGGCACATATTCTTTATCCAAAAACAATGGTATTGCCATTCAGTGCCAAAGAAGCGATTTTGGAGGCTGGCCAAATGGACCTTGGCTCAATTTATTTCTGGATGCGATAAATAAATCAAAAAGCTATCAGATAAGACAAGGAGAGGAGTTAGTTATAAACACCTCCGATGGTCGTGTAGTCCTATTTAAAAAACTTTAATAAATAGTTATGAAATATTTAATTTTTTGAATGTTTGTTGTTGTCTTTATGATAGCGATACACGTCAATATAAAAGCACAATTAAATGTAGGTGGAACTCCCTACAGTTGGAATAATGATTTTGTTTATAAAAAGGAGGTAAAAGCAACCTCGTTCCCAACACCCGATCTGAAAAAATTAGCAGAGGAAGATAAAAAGGATGAAGAAAGTGGAATACCTCCGCGCTTTGGTTTTCTCCATTCAACTAATATCAATCTCTGCTCAGGCGATAATGTTGTTTATGATACAAAAGAAGTAACAATTTATTAATTTAAGTTAAAGTGTGCCACAGCTCTATCTATCAACTTACTATTTGACAAATTTTGGTTGCCTGAATGTGGTAGATTATATATTTATAATGCAAACAAGAATAGCATGATTGGAGGCTTTAGTTCTCAGAACAATAAAGGTGATTATGAAAACATAAAAGGCTTCGGAACGGGATTAGTATATGGCGATGAAATGATTCTAGAATATCAAGAATCTAAGAATGTAAGCAAAAAAGCTATAATAAATATTTCTGGCGTTGTACATGGGTATAGATATATTAATATACCAAACCAGTTTAATAAAACGGAGAGTTTTGGTTCTTCTGGAAGCTGTCAAGTAAACGTAAATTGCCCTGAGGGCGCTAATTGGCAAAATGAAAAAGGGGTGTAGCTATGATTTTGGTAGGTGGTGTTCGATGGTGTTCTGGATCACTTGTGAACAATACAGCTAATAATGGAGATCTATTATTCTTAACTGCTAATCATTGTTTAGATGGGAAAGACGCTGTAACAAACTCTAGTGCTGCCGATTGGTCATTTTGGTGGAATTATGAGGCTCCTACCTGCTCAATTCCTTCTTCGGCCCCAACTGGAACAATCACAAATGGGGCCACTGTTTTAGCTAATAATGCAGCTTCAGACTTTGCTTTACTGCGATTATCTGAATCACCTCTAGCTACTAGTCCTCCAGTAAATATTTATTTCAATGGATGGGATAGAACTAATTCTCCTCCATCTGGGGGAGTAGGAATCCATCACCCACGTGGAGATATAAAAAAAATATCTACGTATAATATAACTCCAATAGGTAATAGTAATTGTTCACTTACACCTAATAATTATTGGGAAATTAATTGGGTGTCAACTCCAAACGGATTTTCTGTACAACAACCGGCATCTTCAGGCTCTCCTTTGTTTTCATCTAATTCTAGAATTATTGGACAACTTTATGGGCCGATGCGTTGCGGGTTGCAACAATGTGATGATCCAGCCAAACAAGAAGTAGTTTATGGTCGATTTTCTGTTTCTTGGAATGATGGACAGCAAGCAACTAGAAGACTTCGTGATTGGCTAGACCCAATAAATACAGGTGCAACTTCATTAAATGGCGGATATTGGGATGGATGCTTAGCTAATGTAGTAGTCAATCAGCCTATAATCAGCTTTGCAGATATACAAGCATCAAACTCTATAGTAGCAAGTAGCACAATAGCAAGTGGTGCTAATGTAACTTTCACGGCAGGGTCATTTATTGAGTTATTGCCAGGTTTTGTGGCTAACAGTGGTTCGAATTTTGTGGCACAGATTGGACCTTGTATAGGAAGGGTTATACCGCCTGCCAACAAAAATGACGAATCTGAATCAGAAGAGCTTACGAGTCAAACACTTGACACATATTTTAATGTTTATCCAAATCCTAATAATGGAAAATTTGTGGTTGAGCTAAATGCAGGAGCAGAAGGTGAAGTAAATTACAAGGTTTTAAATATTTCTGGTCAAGTTTTGAAATCATGGTTTAAAAATTATAATGACCAACAATCCACAAAAGAACAAATTGAGTTGTATGGTCTTTCGGCTGGTTTATATTTAATATCTGTAGAGAAGGAAGGAGTAAAACATTATCAAAAAATTGTGATAGAATAGGAATATGAAGAATTTAAAAATTTTGTATTTTACTCCTTTGTTCCTTTTGTTTTTTGCTTGCAAAAAAGAAAAGATACTGGTTGATAAAGAACTTATAGGAACATGGCGTTTCGATAGTGCAATGTATGTTTCATCCAATGCAGCATTCTACATAGATACTCTATATTTTGGTCACGCTCCAAATAAAAGGCTAGTTATGAGAATTTCAGACAACAACGCTATTGAGTTTGAGCACATATCAAAAGAAATAGTAGGAAAGGGTTCATTTACGGTTACAGAATTTAAAGGAATAAAAGCAAGTGTCTATCCAACAAACTATTCCATTTCTGCTATTTTTATAGGGTTGTTTATCATTTTATGGAAGCAATGAATGAATCAAGTACTTACAGTATCAAAGGTGACCAACTCAGTGTTTTTTATAATAGCAATAACAGTATTGCAAAATTTACTAAAGAATGATCAACTCAATCTGACTTCAACCTGGCGCAAGAATGCAGGGTTGGTCTTTGGTAGGGGTTCTTGTGCCACTAATGTGTTATGTTTGACCAATGAGTACTAAATATAAATTTAGAGACAGTCAAAAGTTGTATTTTGT
>CALAYL010000017.1 GCA_937894725.1 uncultured Bacteroidota bacterium | reverse complement strand
CCGATGTTTTAGGTATGATTGGCATGACGATATCTATTTTTTTTATAAAAAAAGGCAAACTTGTTTCTGCGTTAGATATGCTGATCACCACTAATCTTATTGCGGTATTCTTTTATGGAATTTTAGTCGATCATTTTAGAGAGTCTTCTGTTCATTTTTTACGGTTATATGTTACGCTTTTTGCGCTTGAAGGCATTTTATTACTCATGGTTTCTTTTTACGTAAATGCTTTGGGGTATAAATATTTTGCGGCACTTTTTACTGTTTTTTTGATTGCTCATTATGGAGTTATTGTGCAGTTCTATGGAGTGAAAAATATAACGCTTGAAATGAATTCCTACTTCGTTATTTCGATAGTCGCGGCTAATCTTTCTTGTTTTATTGCTAGTGTAATGATGAAGTATAACAGTGATTTGATAGCTGAAATATCGAAAGATAAATTAGTGATTAGCAAACATAACGAGACATTGGAGGCGGAGGTTTTACATCGTACTAAAGAATTGGAGGAGGCAAATGTAAAGCTTAGGCAGTTTGCTCATGTCGTATCGCATGATTTAAAGGAGCCACTACGCACTATTCATAGTTTTAGTTCATTACTTAAAAACAAACTAAATAAACACCCCCACCGCGATCAAGATATTGATGACTATATCAGATTTATACAAAACGGGACTTCTCATGTAGGAGATTTGATCAGTGGTATTTTGTCATATTCCTCTTTAGCTACAAACAAAGATAGTTTTGCGGTAGTTGATATGAATAGCTTAGTCAAAATGGTCGAATTTCAGTTGCAAAGTTTGATTAAAGAGCGAAACGCAACAATCCATTTTGAAAAATTGCCAAATATTTATGGCGAAAAGCTATTGGTCTATCAACTTTTGCAGAATTTGATTGTTAATGCTATTAGATACACCGACTCATCCATATCTCCTCAAATAACAGTGAGTGCAATTGAGAAAGGAAACGAAATGCTTTTTGAAGTAAAAGATAATGGAGTAGGGATGTGTGAAGATGATTTAATCAAAATATTTAATCCACTCACAAGGTTACATAACACGAAAGATAAAGAAGGTACCGGAATGGGATTGTCTATTTGTAAGAAGATTGTAGAGGCGCATGAAGGCTCAATCTGTGTAGAGAGCAAGGTAGGGTTTGGTACGAGTTTCTTTTTTACACTCCCCCGAGTTAAATAATTTCATAGATTCAAGAATAAATATCGCTCTTCTGAGTGTAGTGAAATGTAATACATAGCCGACAATATTCGCGCTATTTTTGACCACAAAAAGTTTTTTGTAAGAGCTATTTGAAAGTACCTAAAAAATGCAAAAGCTATTTTTTTTGTCTAGCCATTTTTTTAAAGAAGTGTTAATGCTAGGCTAGAGCTGGGTTAAGACATTTTCTTAGCCAGCTTACCTATTGTCATGCCTTGTACTAATATGGAGAAGCATACAATAACATAGGTGATCGTGACCCATATATCTTTGTTGAAATTAGAAGGAATTGATAATGCTAAGGCAATCGAAATGCCGCCACGCAAACCACCCCAGGTCAATATAAGCAACGTCTTGTTTGTCATTTTTTCTTTCATGCCTATAAATATGGAAGGAACCAACACGGATATATATCTAGTAAGTAGTACTACGACTATCAGTATAATGGCAACGATAAGCACTATTTGGTCTTTCTGTATAACTAGTAGTTCGAGTCCGATAAGTACAAAAAGTAAGGCATTGAGGATTTCATCAATTAGTTCCCAAAACTTATCAATATATTCGGCTGTGATATCCGACATGCCATAGTTTTTGCCGTGATTTCCAGTGATTAGTCCAGCCACTACCATCGCCAATGGCCCAGAAACGTGAACGAAATGAGCCAAGGTATATCCTCCCATTACCACAGCCAAAGTGAGCAATACTTCTACCTGATAATTGTCAATACTGGCAATGAGTTTGTATCCTATCCAACCTACTACGCCTCCCAATAAGATTCCGCCAATGGCTTCCTGCCCAAACAACAACAAAATACTGCTAAACGAAATATCGACATCAGGTTTTGTAAGCTGTAGAATGGTCATAAAAACGACTACAGCTACTCCATCATTAAAAAGCGACTCTCCTGCAATTTTTGTTTCTAGCGATTTAGAAACTCCCGCACTTTTCAATATACTGAGTACGGCAATAGGATCGGTGGGAGAAATCAATGCGCCAAATAAAAGCGAGTGAATAAGGCTAACTTCTAATCCTACTAGATTTAGCAAATAGAAAGCGGAGAATCCAACTACAAATGTACTGATAATGACACTCATTGTTGAAAAAAGTATAATGCTCAATTTTTCAATTTTCAGGTCTTCGTATTTGATGTGAATCGCGCCAGCAAAAAGCATAAAACTGAGCATACCTTCCAAAAGCAATTCGCTAAAATTGAGGCTATTGAGCTGTGCCGCAACCGATAGCTTTATAGAAGGAAAAAATGAACCAGCAAATAAAACAAGAAGTGAAAATATTAAGGATACGAGCATTAAGCCAATGGCATTGGGAAGTTTTAAATATCTAAAGTTGATATATGCAAATGTTGCCGATATGACAATGAGTGTCGAAAATAAGTGAAAAATTTCCATGTTTACTTTTTGATGTTAATATTAAATTCAGGAGCTTCTACTAAATGGAATGTTGCCGAAGCGAATTTAATTTCTCCTTTTGTAGCCTCGATTTGATTTAAAATTTGCGTAAATAGTGCCGTTTTGGTTGCTCTTCTTTTTTTATAACTCACCACATAGCGCAGGGTGAATTCTACCCAATTGTCATTTGCAGTAAGCGACACCAATGGCTCAGTTTGTGCGTCTTCTAGGCGATACTTGTTTTGCAATTCGATCCATTTGTCTCTTGATTTTTGGGTCAAATCTCCAGCCACATTATTGCCTACTTCAAGTAAAATATCGTTTACTCGATTGTAGTTACTGCCATACTGAATCGGAATTTTGATTTCATCCCATAAAAATGGAAAATCGCCAGAATAATTAAACACAGGCTCTTTAAACACAAAACTATTGGCGATTAAAACTATTCGCCCGTTATACAAATCGCCATCCACCCATTGCCCAGTTTCCATAATAGTAGTGCGTAGTACCCCTATGTCCATTACATCGCCTTTGATACCGCCTAGCTGTACTCTATCACTAGTTTTGTAAAATCCACCCAACATAATTGCCAACCAACCTGCAAATGACGCAATCACCTCCTGTAGCGCAAATGCAATACCTGCACCTGCTACGCCTAGAGCTACGGTCAATCCACCTAGTTTGTCGCTGTAAATAATAGTCAGTAAAACCAAAGTGAGAAAATAGCCTATAAAACTGCTAAATTTTTGGGCTTTGTAGCGACTATCGTTATCATGTATTTTAGTAAATAAATAGCGTTGAATAAGTTTTATTAATATCCATATAAAGGCTACTCCAATAATAATTGTAGCTATCTTTCCAACAGTAGGGTCAAAAAGATATTTTTCTAATTGGTCATTCATTGTTTTCTTATTTTTTATAAAGGAATTGTCTTTTTTTGTTTTAATTCATTATATGAGTCGGAAATATACATTTTTAAGCGGTTAAGATTTTTGAATTTTAGTATGTTTTTGTCGATTATGGAGATTTAGCGCATTTTTTTGAGATTACTCCTTCCCCTTCTCAAATTACCAAATCGCTTGACTAAAAGGAGAGTTAAAACTAGATTTTTGCAATCCCACCAGATACGTCACTTTTTGCTATATTTACGAGCTATGTCACTTCTGTGTTTACATCTATTTCGCTATTTTAACTTCCAGCAGCAGCTTGGTCTTTTGCTTGCATTTATATTTGTATGGCTTACAAATACCGCACAAGCCATTGATTTACGTAGCGACACCATAGATATTTTGCATACCAGTATCTCGCTCGATATGAGCGATTTTACTTCAAAAAGGTTAGTTGCAAAAACCACACTTAACATCGAAGCTAAGAAAGACGGTGTATCGAGCATAGGTCTTGATTTGTTGAAATTGCATGTAGATAGTGTTTATTACAATCAATCAAGGGTGCCGTTTAGTTATGACGATACTTTTATCAATATTTCGTTTCCTACTGTTTTAAACACACATCAACGAGCGGATGTGGCTGTGTTTTATCATGGTACTCCGTATCAAAACCCCGCTGATTTTGGTGGATTTTATTGGACCTCACAGTATGCTTTTAATATAGGCGTTAGCTTTATTGCCAATCCACACAACTATGGTAAGGTTTGGTTTCCATGCTTTGATAATTTTGTGGAGCGTTCTACCTTTTCATTTCAAATCACTACCGATAATACTCGATCTGCATTTTGCAATGGACAGCTCGATAGTGTGAAAACCATGCCCAATCTTTCTAAAACATATTATTGGCAAATGAATGAGCCAATACCTTCGTATCTCGCTTGTGTAGCCGTATCAGACTATGCATCTGTAAGCGATACATTGCATGGCGCTTAT
The DNA here is from genome assembly GCA_937894725.1 of uncultured Bacteroidota bacterium. Classification (GTDB taxonomy): domain Bacteria; phylum Bacteroidota; class Bacteroidia; order Chitinophagales; family LD1; genus CALAYL01. Next base: position 20,985 of record CALAYL010000017.1, on the reverse strand, counting down.
GGTATGAAGCCAGTGCTCCTAGCCGCCAGATCAGCAGATACTACTAAACTCAAAAACTCCTTTACAAACCTTAAAACGGCCTACCATATTTTTGAAGATTTGTTTGGTCCTTATCAGTTTAACAAAGTGGGCTATTCTGTAGTGCCATTCAATGCTGGGGCCATGGAGCATGCTACCAATATTGCTTATATGCAAGCTGTAGTCAATGGGTTTACACAATACGAAAACCTCATGGCGCATGAGCTTTCACATCATTGGTTTGGAGATTTAGCTACCTGCGATAGAGCAGAAGAAATGTGGCTAAACGAAGGCTGGGCGAGCTATTGCGAAGCACTGTTTTATGAAAAAAAATACAATCGTGAGCGAGCATTAGATTTTTTACGCAAAGCGCATGAGGATGTATTGCGATTGGCGCACATCAAAGATAGTAGCTATCTCTCGGTTTCGGGAGTGCCTCTAAAATTTACCTATAGCACCCAAAGTGTGTATGAAAAAGGCGCATTGACAGTACATGCATTGCGAAGCTACATGGGCGATTCATTGTTTTTTGGCTGTGTAAAATCTTATCTTCAGGCGTATGCTTTTAAGGATGTGAACTCTATAAAATTGCGCGATTATCTGACAAGCTGTTCGGGTATTTCATTGCAAGATTTTTTCAGCAACTGGGTGTTTGCCTCTGGTTTTACGCATTTTTCTATTACAGAAAGGCAGATAACCAATAAGGGGAATGGACAGTTTGAAGCTACGCTATTAGTACGTCAGCGTATTCAGAATGCGCCTAAATTTTATACTCAAGTACCGTTGGAGATTTCGTTTTTTGGCAAAAATGGTGAGGTAGAAAAAAGGGAAATTAGAATTGATGGCGAATGCACTCAAGGGGCGTATTTGTTTAATTTTGAACCCGTTTTTATCGCTATCGATTATGATGAAATGCTGCCTGATGCGATTACAGATGAAGTGCGCAAAATCAGCACACCAGCAAACTTTGATTTGATGACTGCAAAAATGGCTATTCAGGTAAAGGCGAATACAGACACTACGCTTTTTAGAGCAGAACATCATTGGGTAGCGCCTGATGCAAAACCTAATGGTATCGAGCATTTCCTTTTGTCAGACTATCGTTATTGGACTTTTGATGGTTTGTGGAGCGATGATTTTAGTGCAGATGCAAAGTTAAATTACAATGGATCCTCTAATCTAAATGCAGGATATCTAGATAACTCATTTATCGATATATCTGAAGATAGTTTAGTAATCTTATATAGGGCAGACCCTACGATGGTGTGGCGTTTGGCTGATTCGTTTAAAGTCTTTGCTCAGTCTAGCAAAACAGATAAAATAGGTTATGCGATGGTCTTTGGAGTGAAGAAAGGTGATTACGCTTTGGGAATAAAAAGACTTGCGGCCAACAATCTGATTTGGCAAAACAATTGTTATCCCTTGTCGATAGCCCAGCCAGATGCGCTCGAAGGTAGTTTTGAGGTTTTTCCGAATCCGACCAATAGTGATGAGGTGAATGTATCTATCTCTAAAAAAGGTGTTTTTGAGAAGTGTACTATTATAGATAATTTAGGCAATAGAGTAGTAGAACGAGATATAGCCGCAGATCAAGACAGCTTTACAATACAGCTACGAGGGTTGGCGAGAGGTGTTTACATTATTATTTTAAAAACAAAGAAGGGCGTAGTTTTGTCGAAAAAACTAATTAAATCGTAACATAACATGAACAAAATAGCAGTAATAGGTGCTGGAACGATGGGCAATGGAATTGCTCATGTATTTGCGCAAAATGGATTTGACACTACTTTGATAGATATATCGGCAGATGCATTAGGTAGCGCTATGGACACTATAAACAAAAACCTAGACAGACAAGTGGCGAAAGCGCTATTGACAGCAGAAGAAAAGCAGGCTACTCTGGGCCGATTAGCTACCCAAGTAGATATGGCAATAGGTGTAAAAGAAGCCGATTTAGTAATAGAAGCAGCTACCGAAAACGAGCGTATTAAACTCGATATTTTCACTAAACTTGATGCGCTTTGTGCTGCAGAAACTATACTCGCGACCAACACCAGTTCTATTTCTATAACTAAAATTGCTGCGGCTACAAAGCGACCAGACAAGGTGATAGGTATGCACTTTATGAACCCAGTACCAGTGATGAAATTGGTAGAAATGATACGTGGCTATTCGACTAGCGATGCAGTTTGTAAAACCATCAGCGATTTGACATTGAAACTTGGTAAAGTGCCAATCGAAGTAAATGATTACCCAGGGTTTGTGGCAAATAGGATTTTGATGCCTATGATCAACGAAGCTATATATTCATTGTATGAAGGAGTAGCGGGAGTAAATGAAATAGATACAGTGATGAAACTGGGTATGGCACATCCTATGGGCCCGCTCATGCTAGCTGACTTTATTGGATTAGATGTATGTTTAGCAATCATGCGAGTGCTGCATGATGGATTTGGCAACCCGAAATATGCTCCTTGTCCACTTTTGGTAAATATGGTGATGGCAGGCAAACTAGGTGTAAAATCGGGCGAGGGGTTTTATATGCATACCAAAGGGTCGAAAGAAGTAGTCGTATCGACTCAGTTTGCTTAAATTTTTACATTGAAAACACTACTTACTACACTCAATTCAAAATATATACATCTCAATCTTGCGATTCGATTGTTGTACACCAATAATCGAACTGTTGAGGGTTTATCATGGAAAGAGTTTACGATTAAAGAACCTACAGAAGCGATAGCTGATTATTGCAAAAATTTTGATGTAGTAGCCTTTAGCTGCTATATTTGGAATATCACTCAAACGTTAGCAGTGGCAAAGGCTATAAAAGCACTCCGACCTACTACAAAGATTTTACTTGGAGGCCCTGAGGTGAGTTATGAATGGGAAGGAGTGATTGCGTTGGAGGAAGTGGATTATATTGTGATAGGGGAGGGGGAGATACCTTTTAAAAACTTTTTGAATCAATATCCTGATATATCTGCAGTGAAAAATTTGGTTTCAAAAACGAGTGAGGGCGTGCATTTTATACCAGATGCTACCATATTTAATCTACTCGAATACAGTGGCGTAAATCCTTATGTCTTTGAACCAGCCGAAAATTTAGAAACTAAAGTGGGCTATATCGAAACTTCGAGAGGCTGTCCTTATAAATGTGAATTTTGTTTGGCGAGCTTGGATAATAAAGTTCGATATCTACCCACAGAAGATATAAAAGCAAACTTGCTCTATCTCATGCAACACGGGCGGGTGGTTAAGTTTTTGGATAGAACATTTAATGTCAAGAAAAACTTTAGCATTGATATTTTTCAATTTATTTTGGAGCATCACCGTCCTGGTAATATTTTTCAGTTTGAAATCACCGCAGACATTGTGCACAGCGATATTGTGGACTTTATACAAGCGCATGTACCTGCAGGACTTTTTAGATTTGAAATAGGCATACAAACCGTAAATCAAAAAGCAAATCTCGAAGTAAGTAGAAGGCAAAATTTTGAAAAAACGAGTAACATCATTCGCGTTTTGGCTGACAAAATTGAGATGCATCTAGATCTCATTGTAGGCCTTCCTTTTGATTATTGGGAAGATATCAGATATAGTTTTGAGGAAGTGTTTAAACTCTTTCCGAGTGAGTTGCAGCTTGGGTTTCTCAAGTTTTTGAAGGGTACACCAATGCGTGACAAAAAAGCCCTGCATGGATTTGTCTTTGACCCTGAGCCTCCGTATCAAATCATCGAAAGTGCCTACTTGTCTAAGTTTGAGCTAGCACAAATAATGATAGTGGAAGAAGCACTCGAAATATATTGGAATAAAAAGCGCGCTACTCGTACGCTCCGCTATGTGACCAATCGATATGGGATTTTTGATTTTTTATTGGGAGTAGGTGCATTGTTTGAAAAAAAGGCTAATTTTCATAAGCATACTTTGCCTCAAATCTTCTCCATACTTCTAGAATTTGTCGTAGAAAAATATCCGACTGATACGCTGCTCAAAGAGTTGGTAGCATTTGATTACTATATGTATCATAAGGTTAAACCTAAGCCATTTGGAATAGATGAAATAGCGGTTAAATCGCGCAATGCACTTGTTGAAAAATTGGGCTTGCCACACACTAAATTTCGTTTTGCTGTATTTGAGGCGAGCTTTGACTGGCAGCTGTATGAAACTAGTTTTGAAGTTATAGAAACTAAATCTCTAGTTATATTGCAGTATTCAGGCACAAAATTGCCAGAAATAAACCAAATGGTGGCGGATCAGATTAGTATGCCTATACTGAACTAAAAGGACTTTATCTCTCGACTCTCTGTAGCCGCTTTATTATTTTAGTTTTTGCAGCATCTGAGTACATACCATAGCCGTTTACCACTATGCCTTTCATATCATGTTTGGTCGAAGCTATGGCATACAAAATCATTTCATCTCCAGGATCTGTATCTCCTTCAAATCTATGAATCTCATGGATTTCAAATTCATCTGGAGGGAGTTGTCTTTGTGTTTTTAAGCACATCAGACATTCATTTTCAGCCAGCAATTCAAAATCAGTGGTATAGCCTCTCTGAGCAAGATCATTGATAGCCTCGCTAACGGTATCGTAAGCATAATTTTCCATTTCTTTTTATTTAAGTTGATTGAAAAAGGGGAGATAATGTATTAGAGCACGCTTTCCTAAAGATGCGTAATTTAAAGTCTATTAGTATGTAGAACGCCAGTTTTAATACAAATTAGCGTGCTACATCATTTGAAGGTAGATTGTTTTTTAGGGAGCGCTTGTTCTAATTTGATAGCAGCAGGGAATAATACATTGTTTTCGAGATGAATGTGTAAATGCAAATCTTGTTCAAATTCTTTTAGTAATGCAAATGTAACGCGATACGTATTGCAGCCATCTGCGGGTGGCGTATAGTTATTTGATAGTGCATCTATTTTGCTATATCTATCACCTTCTGTAAGGTGTTCACTCATCATCATATTGATAGGGTTTTGAATAGTCCCAAATGGAGGCATAGCATAAGCTTCACTTAGTTTCTTTGCTTTGGTCATTTTGCGAATGGCAGGGAAGAGAATCAATTCTTCTTTTCTCATGTGCATAGATAATTCGCCTACAGTATGTGTAAAATGCTCATTTATTTCAAAAAGTTCGGGCTGTCTATCCCCATGTACACTACAGATTTTATCTAGGTATGGCTTTATCTCTACAGATTTCTCTTCGACATAAGCGTGATGCTTTTTTTCGATGTAATCTGCCAATAAATCTAATGGCCATGATTGATAGTCTATAATGTTCTCACTCATCTTTTTCATAGTATCATTTAAGTCGCTGACTACAGTGGATGTGTCTATTTTTTTCTTTTCGCAAGCATCATTGATAGTTCTATTTCCTTGGCAACAAAAATCTATTCCATACTTTTTGAAAATTGAAGCAGTACGATAATCTTGAGCTACTAGTTCTCCGATGATTTGGTTTTCTAGGGCATTCATTTTGGTTATTTTTTAAGTTATTTAAATGGTATGTTATGGTATTTCTGTGTTGATTGGTTTTTCAAAAAGTGGGTGCCTCATAGCCATGCTGGCTTGTGTAAAGCAGCAGATACTAGCAGAGGTATATAAATGCAAATAGCCCAACAAATTCAATCCACTGAATGGGGTAGCTTGAATCTATTGGGTATCTAACGATTGTCATAGCAAGGGCGACTGATTATTATTTTTATAAAATTCAATTTTGGTATGAAACATTTCAGCCATTCTATCACCTTGCCATTTAGCCCGATTGGCATTAGGCCCTTCGAAAAGCTCATCTACTGTGCTATTAAAAAGTTCGATCCATTGATTGAAATGATCTTTGTCCACTGGCAGTTGGGCGTGTGGTATAAAGGGGCTTCCAAAATAGGTGTGTTCTTCTAATAATACGGTTTGCCAAAAGCGATACATTTTTTCTAAATGTTGTGGCCAGCGGTCTTGAATTCGATTGTTGAAGATGTCTTTCAATAGCTCATTCTCTCTTACTTTCCCATAAAAAGTATCTACGAGTAGCTTTACATCTTGTAATGTGGTGATATCTTTTTTCATTTATATTCTCTTGTTTTAATGGATAAATACATCCACTACCTAGTTAATTTGTAATTATCTTTTCAAAAATGTAAGTCCAGTTTTCAAATCCGAAGTCATGGCTTTGATATGTGTCGTTTCGAGCATTTTTTTTAGGTCCTCGCGAATAGATTTAAACTGATAATGCGCAGGGCAAGGTTTTTTTTCATTGCATTTCTTGAGGCCAAGTCCACATCCTGTATAAATCTGATCGCCATCTATCGCAAACACTATGGTACTTAGTTTTACTTTTTCTAATTCTTGTTTATTCATTGAAAATCCACCCTTTGGCCCTTTTTCAGATGAGATGATATTGTGTTTGGAAAGGAGTTGCAATATTTTTGATGTATAAGCTTCGGGAGAGGCTATTGCTTTGGCTACTTCTTTAAGTCCTACCTTTTTCTCGATAAGTGATTGCTCTGCAATATAGATGCTCGCTTTTAAACCGTATTCACATGCTTTTGAAAACATACTTTTGTAGTTGTTGGGTACAAATGTAATAAAGAGTATCAAATAATGGATAATTTTGTCCATTATTAAGATTTATGGCTTTTTCGCACAAAAAAAGGCAAACTCAATTAGCGAGTTTGCCTTTTTTTAAGAAATGAAGTTTTCTATATTAGCTCACCCACCATATCTAGAGGATTTACCCAAGCATCAAATTCTTCTGCTGTAAGGTATCCAAGTGCAATGGCTGTATCTTTGAGGGTTTTACCTGTTTTATGTGCAGTCTGTGCTATTTCCGCAGCTTTATAGTAGCCAATATGGGTATTGAGAGAGGTGACTAGCATCAAGGAGTTATTGAGGTTTTGCTTGATATTCTCTTCTATTGGGGCTATGCCTACAGCGCATTTGTCGTTGAACGAAGTGCATACATCACCTATCAATCTTGCAGAATGTAAAAAGTTATAGACCATCATTGGTTTAAATACATTCAATTCGAAATGGCCGGTCGCACCACCTATGTTGATGGCTACATCATTGCCAAGTACTTGTGCAGCTACCATTGTCATAGCTTCGCATTGCGTTGGATTTACTTTGCCTGGCATAATAGATGAGCCTGGCTCATTGTCTGGGATGGAGATTTCGCCAATACCGCAGCGAGGACCAGATGCCAATAGTCTAATGTCATTGGCTATTTTCATCAATGCACAAGCTACTGTTTTCAATGCACCATGAGTTTCTACTATGGCATCGTGTGCAGCGAGTGCTTCAAATTTGTTTTCAGCAGTGATAAATGGAAGTCCAGTAAGATTGGCAATATGCTTGGCCACATTCACCGAATAATTTGGAGGGGTATTGATACCAGTACCTACAGCAGTACCCCCTAGTGCAAGTTCAGCTAAGTGTGGTAGCGTATTTTCGATAGCCCTAATGCCATGTGTGAGCTGAGATACGTATCCTGAGAGTTCTTGACCCAAGGTAAGCGGAGTCGCATCCATTAAGTGAGTACGCCCTATCTTCACTATTTTCATATAGGCTTTTGATTTTTCTGCAAGCGTATCTCTCAGTGTCTTTAAGCCAGGTAATGTAACATCTGTAAGCGTTTTATATGCGGCTATGTGCATGGCGGTAGGGAAAGTATCGTTTGATGATTGTGATTTGTTTACATCATCATTGGGGTTGAGTTGTTTTTTTTCATCTAGCAATGAACCTCCCAAAAGCACATGTGCTCTATAGGCTATTACTTCATTTACATTCATATTTGATTGAGTGCCAGAGCCAGTTTGCCACACCACGAGGGGAAATTGATCATCTAGAGTGCCTGCTAAAATTTCATCACAAACCTGACCGATAATGTCGCATTTTTCTTTAGGTAAAACCCCAGCTTCAAAGTTGGTAAGTGCTGCTGCCTTTTTGAGATAGGCAAATGCTTTTACGATTTCTTTCGGCATTTTATTTATGTCAGCCGCTATTTTAAAATTGTCGATGGAGCGTTGTGTTTGTGCTCCCCAATATACATTTGCAGGTACTTCTACAATACCCATTGTGTCTTTTTCCTTACGATGTTCCATGGTTTGATTTATTTTATTTTTGCGAAATTAGTTTTTTTCTACAATCTACCTTTTGTCAAAAATCCATACCTCCATCATTGCCACTGTCCATAGCCCCTCTATCTTTTTTAGTTTTCCTTTCTTGCGTTCCGAAGCGGTAGCTTAATGATAAAGTATAAGTTCTCGATTCTCTTTTTCGTACTTGTTGTTGCTCAAAATCTGCACCCGAAGCATAGCCTCTAAACTGCCTTGTATTTAGGATGTCATTTGCATTGAATGAAACCGAGAGTTGCTTATTCAAAAAGTCTTTTTTAAAACCTGCATCGAGTACCATATAGCCGCCAAACTCTCCTTGGAGTGTGATAAAAGGTGTATTGTAATTATAGCCTACTTGAAGGGCTGTCCCTTTCCAAAAAGTAACATTACTCAACACTTTAAGTGTATGTTGCCAACCATTATTTTGAATTTTGGTGCTATTTTCAGTTTGTGATATATTGATGTATGCAGCATTGTAGCTGGTTGTAATTTCCCATATTTTAAAAAACTGATTGCGCATCATCATCTCTACGCCTAGATTTCGAGAGGCATCAGCATTTACAAAGCTATTGAGCGATACTTGTTCGGTGAGAAATGTTTTTCGATACGAAATACTATTCAAAATATGCTTGTAATATACTCCTGCCGAAAAATATTGTTTTAAAAAGCTGATACTGTAATTGGCCTCTACAGAGTGTATGATTTCTGGTTTCAAATCAATGTTGCCAAAGCGTATGTTTTGAACATCAGAAAAATCACCTACTGGTAATAACTGTCTTATATGCGGCCGGTTGATACGTAAACTGTAATTGGCAGATATTTGTTGGTTTTTGGTAATGTTATAAGCGGTGTTGAGAGATGGAAACAGATTAAAGAATTGCTGTTTTACTTGAAGATTTCGGTAGTTTTCATTACCCACTAAATAGGTATATTCTGCTCTTAGTCCAAATCCATAATTCCAATTTTTTATTGAATTTCGATAGGTAAAATATACTGCGGGTACTATTTGGGTATAATCAAATTGGCTAGATCGGTTAGAGTCTATCAAAAAGTCGTTTTTGGAAAATGAAAATTCATTGTAATCATTTGTTCCTTTAATGAGGCGAACCGTATTTCTAAGGCCATATTCTAATGCTTCTTTTTTGCTTATATCAGTAGTGAAATCGAGATTGTAAATCACGTTTTGCTCATATCCTTTTTCATTACTTTTTTCGAGTGGACTGCCACCTACATCGCCAATGGGAGTGATAGTGTTATAGTTGCTGTTTTCTTTTTTGAAAGAACCCGAATATTGAATATCTGTCGATAACACACTCATCTTTGATATACTTTTTCGCCACCCTAAAGTACCATTTGCAAAAAAGTTGTTGTTTTGCTGCTTGGTGATACGCGTAAAGCGGAGTGTAGTATCATTTTGTTCGTTTGTTTGATTAGTAAGCTGCACTTCATTTTGGTCATTTTGGTTTGGTGTTAATGATAGATTAAGCGACCATTTTGATGTTGCTGATGCGGTATATTCTAAACCCAATCGTACGCCATGATTTTGACGAATATTATTGCTACTTCCAATATAGTTTGTGTTCAATAGCTGCTGATTAAAACTGCTTGTTCTAGTGCTTGTATTATAGCCCCATCGGGGGTCGTATCTATAGCTATAGCCTAATTGAAAAGCCCATTTATTTCGCTTTAGCGTGATGCCAGAATTGAAATTTGCCTTGTTAGGGATAAGCCAACTTCCTTCTACAAAACCACCAAACGATTTGCCTTCCACATTTTTTGTAACTATGTTGATGATGCCGCCTGTACCTTCGGCATCGTATCTGGCAGAGGGGTTAGTAATCATTTCTATTTTACCTATGCTAGAAGCAGGGAGTTGTTGTAGTAACTGTGTGACGGTGGTACTGCTACCCATAGGTTTCCCATCTATCCAGATTTGAACACTTGTATTTCCCCTTAGTGCGATATTTCCATCTATATCTACCGATACTGAAGGTAATCTTTGCAATACATCTTGTGCGGTACCACCTGTATTCACCATATTTTGACCTACGTTAAATACCTTTTTTTCACCTTGCATTTGCACAAAAGGTTTCTCCACCACTATTTCTACATCGCTAAGATTGACTGTGTTGTCTTTCATACTGACGATGGGAAGTTTTAGCGTGCTTTTTTCCGCCACATTTATGGACATTTTATATGGAATATATCCTAGACTTTTTGCCAATAGTGTGTATTTACCAGTAGGTATTTTTTGGAAAGCAAAACTACCTGTTTCATCTGTTTGGGTACTGAAAAGAATAGTAGTGTCTAATTGGTTTTTTATCAAAACACCCGCGTATTGAAGTGGACTACCCGATGGGTCTTTTATAATGCCGCTAATGGACGATTGACTTTGAGCATATAACGAAAACAGGCTCAATGAAATAAACAGAAGTGCTTTTTGCATCCTCAAAAATAAAATTTAGGATATGGTATTGGTGTTAAATAAAAGCAAAAAGCTATTGATTGCGCCTAATAGCCTCACATATGTCTTCGATAAGTTGAGGGCCTTGATAGATAAAGCCACTGTATAGCTGGACCAGTGAGGCTCCTGTTGAAAATTTTTCTAATGCATCGCTTGCATTCATTATACCCCCCACACCTATTAATGGCACCTTACCGCAAAACTGTTTGTTTAAATAGGCTATAACCTCAGAGCTTGCTGTAGTAAGAGGTTTTCCGCTGAGCCCGCCTGCGCCTATTTTTTCGATTTCAGAAGGTAGATAGCTGGGTAGGTTTTTTCTTTCGGTGGTAGTGTTGGTAGCGACAATGCCAGCTATGGCAGTTTCTTGCACTACCGCTACGATATCATCAAGTTGTGCATGATTGAGGTCTGGTGCTATTTTCAGCAAGATGGGTTTGGGTTTTTTCTTTCCTTGATTATGATATTGGAGTTGACTTAAAATGATGCGTATTGATTCTTTTTCTTGCAAAGCTCTAAGTCCCGGGGTATTAGGAGAACTCACATTCACCACAAAATAATCTACGCATTCATGTAGCGCGTTAAAGCAGATTTCGTAATCGAGATATGCCTCGTCATTTTCTGTTAATTTATTTTTGCCAATGTTGGCACCCACAATAGTATCCGTTTTTCGACTTTCTAAATTTCTTTTTGCCTGCATCACGCCTACATTATTAAATCCCATTCTATTAATCAATGCCTGGTCTTTAGGTAGCCTAAACAATCGGGGTAAGTCATTGCCTGGTTGCGCCTTGGGTGTGATAGTGCCTATCTCTATAAATCCAAAACCTAATGCAGACAAGACGTCTATAGCTTCACCATTTTTATCTAGGCCCGCACCTAATCCTACGGGATTCTTGAATCTTAGCCCCAAAAGCTCCGTAGGTATGGTTGTGTTTTTAGCTGCTACGAGTGGTAAAAACGCCTTTGCAAGCCCATTATTTAGCAACGAAAAAGTTAGGTGGTGTGCTTTTTCGGCATCTAGCTGAAAAAGTAAATTTTTGATTATTGGGTAGAGATTCATGGTATTCAGTAATGGCTACTAATATAACATCTCCATCAATCATTGCAAAAAGTTGTGCTGAATAATTACGCTCTTTTAAGCTCGATGATGGTTATTTCTGGGAGGATACCTACTCTGCCAGGATAGCCCAAAAAGCCAAAACCACGATTGACGTAGATGTATTGCGAAGCTTCTTGATAAAGTCCTGCCCACTGTTTATAGACCCATTGCGATGGCGACCATTTGAAATATTTTGTTTCTATACCAAATTGAAACCCGTGCGTATGCCCGCTTAGTGTGAGGTCGATGTCTGGGTATTCTGGTCTTATTTGTCCATCCCAATGCGATGGGTCGTGGCTCATCAATAGTTTGAACGGTACATTCTCAGTGCCTTTGTAGGCTTCGTTAAGCTTGCCGTATTTAGGAAAGTGGAGCGCCTTACCCCAGTTTTCTACACCTAAAATGGCAATTTTTTCATCGTTTCGTTCTATCAATCGATGTTCATTCATCAATATATCCCATCCCATTTGTTTGTGTGTGTCAATCAAAGCAGCAAAATTTGCTTTTTTGGCCTCTTCCGAATCCCATTGCACATAATCACCATAGTCATGATTGCCTGTCACAGACATCACGCCTAACTTAGCTTTTAACCGACCGAAAATTGATTTCAAATCGCTCATTTCACTTGTTTCGTTATTTACCAAATCTCCCGTAAAAAGTATCAAATCCGCGTCAAGTGCATTGATTTTTTCGATAACTTCTTCTATCGGCTTTGTTTGTGTAAAACTCCCACTATGTATATCAGACAGCTGTATAATTTTAAACCCATCAAAGCTGCTTGGGAGATTTGGGAATTTGATACTAAGTTTTTTAAATTGATAATTATATGCATTGGCTACAATGCCATAGACGAGAGTGAAAGCTGGAATGACACTCAGCCCTAACGCTACTTTAGCTAAAAATGCAGAGCGGGTAATGGCACCTTCGGAAGGAAGAGGCGTGGCTGTAGCTTTTTTGATTCCGAATGAGGTTAGCTGAAAAAAATCGTGCACTAAAAACACTAGCATGACAACCACCTTGGCTAACAACAACATGACAAAGAAGCCCGCTAAAAGGCTGTTTACTTCTTTTGGAAAGTACTTTTGGCCCAAAAATCGATAACTAAAAAGAACTAGATATAGTGAAATGTTCAATAACCAATACGTCCATTTGATTGCCTTTGCTCTATCTCCTAGCAAGAGCTGAATTGCTTTCCACATGAAATATTCACCCCCTACAATTACCGATAAACTGATAATCGGTATTAAAAATTTGTTCATCCTCGTTATTTGTTTCTAATTTGCACCTTTAAGGATGTAAAGGTATTTGTTGTTTATGAAACTAAAGGTTAAATTTTGTATTTTTTTGCTAAGTGTTTTTGGTGTTTTCAGCGCAGAAGCACAACTATTGAGTAGCAAAAAATCCTTTACCCGTATCGATTCTCTTCGTGGTGCACTTACTCCAGCACGCACTTGTTTTGATGTTACTTTTTATGACTTGAGTGTCACTTTTGATACCCTTCACAAAACCATAGTTGGTAAAAATGATATTTATTTCAACACGACAGCACCTACTCAAATACTACAACTTGATTTAGATGAAAAACTCACTATAAACGCCATTCGGTTTAAGAAAAAAGCATTAACCTACTCTCGCGAATACAACACCGTGTATATTGATTTGCCTACTAAGCTAGACACAGGTAAAACAGGCAAGATCGAAATTGAGTATAGTGGTATGACACAGACAGCCAAGCGAGCGCCATGGGACGGAGGTTTTGTCTGGAGCAAAAATAAAGATGGCGATCTATGGCTAGCAGTAGCTTGTGAGGGCCTAGGCGCGAGTAGTTGGTGGCCTTGTAAAGATCACCTCTCTGATGAACCCGATAGTATGCAGATAAGTTTAATTATACCTAAAGGACTTATGGCTATAAGCAATGGCAATCTTAGAGGGATACAAAAAGTCAATGATAAGATGGATAAGTTTACCTGGTTTGTAAGCTATCCTATCAATACCTACAATGTAACCTTTAATATAAGTAAGTATGTGCATTGGAGTGATACACTTATCTATGCAGATGGTGATAAGCTGCCACTTGACTATTATGTGATGCCATACAATTTGGAACGTTCAAAAGTTCATTTTGCTCAAGTGAAACCGATGCTGCTTTGCTACGAAATGTATTTTGGGAAATATCCTTTTCCAAACGATGGCTACGCACTAGTCGAAACGCCCTATCTTGGCATGGAGCATCAGGGTGCTATTGCCTACGGCAATAAATATAAAACGGGTTATGATGGGAAAGATTTTTCGGGAATAGGTTTGGATTTTGATTATATCATCATACATGAAACAGGTCATGAATGGTGGGGCAATAGTGTGAGTGCAAAGGATATTGCAGATATGTGGATACACGAGAGTTTTTGTACCTACAGTGAGGCTATTTATGTGGAATGTATGTTTGGGAAAGATAAAGCACTCGACTATATAAACTCCAAGAAAAAATCAGTACAAAACCTCAATCCTATACAAGGGCCATATCATGTAAACGAAGAGGGAAGTGGCGATATGTATAACAAAGGAATGCTGATGCTCAATACATTACGTACCCTAGTCAACAACGATAAGCTCTGGTGGCAAACAATCAAAGCAATAAGCGACACTACCTTTAAACACAAAACGACTGATGCAGCTAGTATAATTGCATTTTTTGAACAGCGAACTAAGTTAAAACTCGATAAGTTTTTTGAGCAATATCTTCAACAATCCGAAATACCAAAGCTAAGTTTTGTACTACGTAAAAAGGGTAAAACGAGCTATACGTTTGAATATGTATGGCAGACAGAGGTGAAGGACTTTCATATGCCGGTGTTATATTATGTGGGAGACAAACTTTATCGTACAGACGCTACTACTAAAATCAAGAAAAAGCGAGTAATCATTAAGGATATTGCCGATTTTAAAATAGCCGACAACCTTATTTATATAAATTCTGTAAGAGTCTTATAGTTTAAATTTGCGTAGGATGATTATGTTTGTACCAAAATTTGAAATCATGGATTACCACCACATCGTTTTAGCACACCGTATTTTCGTATCATTATTTTTACTCCACTATGTTGTAAAGTTAGGATTACTTTTAGCCAATAAATCTACAACACTAGCCAACTACGCTGTCAAAACCAAAATCGTAGAGATGATATTAAGCGTGCTCTTCTTAGGCACTGGGATTTATTTAGTAGCGAATGGTCCATCATTACATATTCTTCAGAAAATCAAAATAGTGTGTGTGTTTGCTTCAATTCCATTGGCTATTATAGGTTTTAAAAAAGGGAATAAAATGCTCGCTATTTTGTCTATACTCTTACTGGTAGCTTCTTATGGACTAGCGGAAGTAGCAAAGAAAAAAATGAATACAGTCGATGTGGCTGTGGTTTCTGACTCAACTGTAGCTGCAGAAGATAAAAGCAAGGTGCTCTATTCACAAATGTGTGAGCGTTGTCATGGTGCGGCTGGAGATGCTTTGATAGCAGGAGCGAAAAATCTACAAGAGTCGATGCTGAGCAATGAAGATGCTGCGGCTATTATCAAAAACGGAAAGAACACCATGCCCGCATTTAATACCCTCACTGATGATCAGGTGACTGCTCTAGTGAACTACTCACAATCGTTGAAGCCTTAATATACATGAGTAATCCATCCAATTTTTACCGCAACGCCTACAAACCTTTTATTTATTCTTTGATACTTGCATTCGGTACAGTGCTAGGTATGGCAGTGAGTCGCATGTCTGCCGATAAGCAGCAAAGTATATTGAAACCTTCTTATAGCAAGATAGACCAGATCATGGATTTTATCAAGTACAAGTATGTAGATACAATTTCAAAGAGTCAATTAGAGGAGCAAACTATCGAAGAGCTACTATCCTCACTTGACCCCCACTCATCTTATATACCCGAGAAGGATATGAAAGCGGTGAATGAAGAACTAGATGGCAATTTTGAAGGAATAGGAGTGGAGTTTTATATAGTTAAAGACACTATTACTATCGTATCGGCTATTAGTGGCGGACCTGCCGAATCCGTAGGCTTACAAGCTGGCGATCGCATCATTACTATTGATGATACAGTAGTGGCTGGTATAAAAATTCAAAACAAAGATGTAATGCGCAAGCTCAAAGGCGTAGGTGGCACCAAAGTGAAAGTAGGTGTATCTAGAGGCGGGAGTAGTATTTTGAAATCATTTACAATTACAAGAGGTGAAATACCGCTATATAGCATAGATGCGACTTATCTCATCGATCCCAAAACGGGCTATATCAAGATCAATAGATTTAGCGCTAGCACTATCAGTGAGTTTAGAAAAGCGCTCAGAAGTCTTACACAGCAAGGGATAGAGCGACTAGTGTTAGATCTTCGTCAAAATCCTGGCGGTTATCTACAGGCCGCTACCGAAATCGTAGATGAACTTTTGGGCGGTGAAAAAATGATAGTATATACCCAAGGTAAATCTGTCGGAAAAATGGAGTATTTCTCCAAAAAACCAGGTCTTTTTGAGCGGGGAAAATTAGCCATTTTGATAGACCAAAACTCTGCTTCTGCATCCGAGATTCTCTCTGGTGCTATCCAAGATTGGGATAGAGGCGTGATTGTAGGGAGAACATCTTTTGGCAAAGGATTAGTACAAGAGCAGTTTGAAATGGGCGATGGCTCTGCACTTCGACTCACTGTGGCGCGATACTATACTCCTAGTGGCAGAAGTATCCAACGCCCCTATACGCATGGCGCCTCAGACTATTACGAAGATATTTACGCTCGCTACAACAAAGGTTTTTTTGTACACGAAGATACTACTCAAGTAGATTCACTTAAATTCTCAACGGCTTCGGGTCGTACTGTGTATGGTGGTGGAGGCATTAGACCCGACATATTTGTGCCGCTAGACACTACCGAAGATGTAGAGTTCTTATTTAAAGTGCGCACCCTTATTCCTGAGTTTGTATATCGTGATTTTTCTCTACAACCAAATCGTGTAGAGGGTTTCAAAGATATGTATGACTTTAGTGCTCGATTCCAAATAGCTGATGAATTGATGGCTTCGTTTAAAGCCTATGTGAAATCAAATGGTATTACAGATGATAAAAAGTTTGCGCAAAATCAACAGAAAATAACCAATTACATGCGTGCTTTTTATGCAAAGAAAAAATGGCATTCAGATGCATTTTTCTTAATTACGAACCAAAGTGATAATGTCCTAGCTACCGCATTACAAGCATTCCAACAAGAAAAATTACTTTCTGGTAAGTAGTTTTCGGACGATACTTACATCCTTGTCTTTTTCGCGATGTTCAAAGAGTTTTTTAAATTCTTTGAGTAGCGCTAATTCTACTTTTGCTTTCATTAATTGTAGCACTTCTTTATCCTCCTCTAAGCCTTTATATTTTTTTGTGCTAATTCTTTTTCCAAAGGCGAAATAAAGCTTCTCGGGTCGGGGTAAAATAGAATTGCCAATGCCTTTTACAGTCGGAGGTAAAATATCTCCCCCTTTAAAAAGGCTATCGACTAAACCCGATTTTTTCATCAATTTTCCTAAGAAATTACGATCTATAAAATCATTAGCATCTTTGACTACAGTGTAGGCTTCTTCTGCGCCTATGGCAGCCACAGGTATGATATCATAGCCATGTGCTATTGCCATACGTACAAAGCCCGTCCGATCTGACCATTTCAGCTCGTACGCCTCTCCTTTTTTCTTACATACTTCACGAGCACCTCCTGGATACACGACTAGATTGTCGCCTCGCTCCATCAATGCTTTGCAGTTTTCGCGTGATGCTTCTACAGCCCCAAGACGATGTGTGATGAGATCGCGCCAATAAGGGATTTTAAAGTGCATAGTGTCTGCAAGTGCACGGAGCAATATACCCTTTTGTAAATACAGTTCTATTGCAAATGGATACCCATCCAAGACCCCCAACACCGTATGGTTAGATACATACATAGCAGGGCGGCTCACATCTAACTCTTCTAATCCAAAAAATTGCGGATCAAAATAGAGTTTAAACGGCTTGATAAAATTGCGTGCAAAAGACGTTGATAGCGGAGTGTAGTCGTATTTGTTGCTGCTGGCCATATGCTTTTTGTTTAGCTCTAAGGTACAGAAATGATGTTAGATATTTAACTTTTTAATAATTTTCGGTCTAACTATTAAGTCGTCCTTAATCCTCTGATTCGCTGCAATAAAGTAGGATGTGAGTAGTGTACAAATATGTACCAAGGGTGAGGCTGAGGATTGGAAAGATGATTTACGGTCATCTTTTTTAAGCCCGAAATCAGCGGTTCGCCATCGTAGGTGGCTTTTGCATAAGCATCAGCTTCGTATTCATTTTTTCTTGAAAAAATATTGAAAAGAATACCCGTAAGCATAGAAATAGGAGAAAAAAGTAAACCAAATGTAATCAACGAAAGGTGCAATTTGTTTTCCTCTACACCCAGTACGCCCGCCATCCAGTCACTCTTTGCCAGCAACCCAAAAATAAAAAATAGTAAGCCAGTTTGCGCCACCGAAATGAGCATAGATTGTAAGATATGCTTCTTTTTATAATGTCCTACTTCGTGCGCTAGCACAGCCATTATCTCTTGTGGGTTGAGTTGCTCAATCAATGTATCGAAAAGCACCACTGTCTTCTTATTGCCTAAACCACTAAAAAATGCATTGGCTTTAGCCGAGCGTTTTGAGCCATCCATCACCATTACATTGGTAAGGGGGAAAGCGACTTTGCTAGCGTATGACTCAATATCAGTCCGTAAATCGCCCTTTTCGAGCGGGGAGAGCTTGTTGAATAGCGGCAGCAATAGCGAGGTGTAAAACATCACCATAAAAAGCGAAAATCCCGACACTACAGCCCAAGCCATCCACCAGAAATTATTGCCTAAGTTCGTGTATAAATACGCCAATAAGGCATACAATCCTCCTCCAATAATAGCACCTAGCAATAATCCTTTTATTTTGTCAAATACAAAAAGCCGAGCTGTAGTTTTATTAAAGCCATATTTTTCTTCAATCACAAAGGTACTGTATAGCTCAAATGGCAATGATAGCAGGCTACTTCCAATGCCTATGACAGCCCAAAAAACAAGTCCCTGTAAAATATAATTTGCCGAAAGTTGCGTAGCCAAATTATCTATCATCGCAAAGCCGAAAAACCCAAGAAGTGCTAGCGTAGTGAGCAGTGAGATGATACCTGAAATTACCCCAACGCGATAGTTATCGTTGGCATAGTTGCGCGCTTTTTGATGCGTGGCAGCATCGTACATGTCATGCAGCTCATCGGGTACAGCGAGTTGCCATGTTTGATGATTGAGATATGATAGATAGCTCGAAAACAAAAACTCAAGGACTAAAAAAGCGAGTAAAAGGTACAGCATATTTTGCGCCATATTTTCTTATTTTTGGAATGCAAATGTACGCTAAAAATTAAGATGGGAATAAAATCTATAGTAGCTAAGTTAGTAGCGAAAATTATAGCTCCGAAAGTCTATAAAGAACAAATGGAGGCTGTGTTTATACAACAAAAGTTATTGCAACAGCTATTGACCGAGGCACATGCAACTGCTTTTGGCAAAGACCATCATTTCAAAAAAATATCTACTTACGATGACTTCAAAAAGGCAGTGCCTATCCGAGATTATGAGGCTATCAAAGATTATATAGAGCGAATCGCTACTGGAGAAGAAAATGTATTATGGCCCGGTCTGCCGACTTATTTTTGTAAGTCCAGTGGCACTACTTCGGGTACTAAATATATTCCCCTCACCGATGTATCTATCAAGGAGCAAATACGAGCAGCTCGCAATGCTTTGTTGATGTATGTATATGAAACAGGCAAAGCTGATTTTTTTGATTTCAAAATGATTTTTCTCCAAGGCTCGCCTACACTCGAAAAGCATGGCGCTATTGACTCCGGGCGACTTTCAGGCATTGTATATCATCATGTACCGGCTTATCTCAACAAAAACCGAATGCCGTCTTATGCCACCAACTGCATAGAGGATTGGGAACAAAAAGTAGATGCAATCGTGGAAGAAACTAAAGTGGAAAACCTTTCGCTCATCAGCGGCATACCGCCATGGGTGGTGATGTATTTTGAAAAATTGTTAGCTAAAACAGGTAAGAAAAATATCCGTGAAATTTTCCCTGCATTTTCTGTTTTTGCGTATGGCGGAGTGAACTATGAACCCTATCGCCAGCGTATCGAAACGCTTATTGGTGGGGCAGTTGATAGCATAGAAACCTATCCAGCTTCTGAGGGATTTATTGCGTTTCAAGATTCACAAAAGGAAAAAGGATTGCTGCTCAATGTGAATGGAGGTATCTTTTATGAGTTTGTAAAGGCGGGTGAAATTTTTGAGGAAAATCCTACACGTTACTATTTAGGTCAAGTAGAGTTGGGGGTAAATTATGCCCTAATCCTCAACACCAATGCAGGTCTGTGGGGATATAATATTGGCGATACGGTGAAGTTTGTTTCTCTTGAACCTTATCGAATTATCGTAACAGGTCGAATAAAGCATTTTATTTCTGCCTTTGGCGAACATGTGATAGGAGAGGAAGTAGAGTATGCGCTGCTCAAGGCTGCGAACGAATTGCAGATAGGTATCACCGAGTTTACGGTAGCACCATTCATAGCCGAAGAGCCAGGGCAGTCCTACCATGAGTGGTTTGTGGAGTTTAGCGAAGCACCCACTAATCTCAACCTTTTAGCCGAAAAAACGGATGCCTATTTGCAAGAAAAAAATAGTTATTATTTTGATTTGCGAGAGGGAAAAATGCTCAAACAATTAGTGCTTCACTCCTTAAAAAAAGACGCCTTTCAAGCTTATATGAAATCCGAAGGCAAACTAGGCGGACAAAACAAAGTGCCTCGTTTAGCTAATGATAGGAGGTTGGCGGATAGGTTGAAGGGGTGGGTACTCTAGCCCAAATTATTCTTTCAAGATTCTTTTTCTGACAATGCCTTCTGGAGTGCTTATTTTTAAAATATATATTCCAGCATTAAGCTGAAAAAGTGAAACTCTGTTGTTGTTTATATCGGGTATTAAAATGGTTTTACCTTGCAGGTCTTCGAGTAGAATACTTTCTATTTTTACAGCAGTTTCTATGGTCAAAAAATCGCTTACGGGATTGGGGTAAAGCTTGATGTTGTTTTCTATATTTTCTGTTTCATTAATGCCTACCGATACGCATTTTTGAATATTTGGATTCATCCAAAACCCACTGATAGTGGAGTCTCCATAGTTGCAGAGGGTAAA
>CALAYL010000016.1 GCA_937894725.1 uncultured Bacteroidota bacterium | reverse complement strand
ATGCAGGCAACTTGACAGACTTCAATAACTGTAGTGTGGCCTTGAGCCAAACAATCTTAGAACCAAGCCAGCTTATGGTAGTTTCCAAAAATGCGATAGATGTAGCTTGCTACGGTGATAGTACAGGAAGTGCGAGTATCCAAATCAGTGGCGGAAAATTGCCGTATAGTTATACTTGGAGTCCAAATGTAAGTACGGATTCTTTTGCTACTGGACTACAAAATGGAACATATATAGTGACCACACGAGACAGCAACTTATGTAGTATTACCGACACCATCATCATCAACTCACAACCACAACTTACTGTTCTAGTCGTAGCAAATCAGATAAAATGCTTTGGAGAAACAAATGGCGCCATCAAGGTAACTCCAAATGGAGGAACTGGTAATTATAATTTAGCTTGGAATCCAGCCATATATACAGGCGATAGCTTAACGAACTTAGCAGCCAATACCTATACCCTTACCATTACAGACAATAGCTTGTGTACATTGGATACCAGTATTGTCATTACAGCGCCTCTTGCGGCCCTTAGCTTTACACAAAAAGATAGCGTAGCGGTGAAATGCTTTGGCGGAAATGATGGAAAAATACAAACCAAAGTAGCTGGAGGCACTGCACCATATAGCTACACATGGTCGCCTAACGTGAGTTCTTCGGATAGTGCAACGAACTTGACCGCAGGAACATATGACCTCACCGTAACAGATGCAAATAATTGCAGTATCGCTACTACTATTGAGATTACCCAGCCAGCTAGTATAGTGGCGATAGATAGTATGACGAAAATAAATGTAAGTTGCAACGGAGGCAATAACGGAAGTGCGACAGTATTTGTAAGTGGAGGAACTCCAAGTTATACCTATACATGGACACCAAACGTAGGAGCAGGCAGTAATGTAAACAATTTACAAGCGGGAACTTATACCGTAATTGCGACAGACAACAATGGCTGTACAGTGACCAGTTCAGTAAATGTAACAGCACCAAGTGCCGTTACCGCTACGAGTAGCCAAACGGATGTAAAATGCCATAGTGGAAGCGATGGAACTATTCTCATCAATACATCAGGAGGAACACCGAGCAGCAACGGATATACATACACTTGGAGCCCAAATGTATCAGACTCAAGTAGTGCCGTAAACCTTACTGCAGGCAATTATGCCATTACCGTAACAGATTCTTTATTGTGTGCAACCACATTAGCGGTAACGATAAATGAGCCAGCCTCTATTATAGTAAACGGAGTAGTGGTGAATGCAACTTGTTATTTAGCTACAGATGGCAAAATTACGGTGAGCGCAACAGGTGGAGCTAGTCCATACAGTTATCAAATCAGTAGCGATAATGGCGGCACATTTACGGCTAATGCAAGCAATGTCTTTAGCAATCTAATCAATCAATCCTATGTAATACGAGTGAGCGATGCCAACAGTTGTAGTATAGACCAAGCGTATGTGGTGACAGCACCAGCACCTATCACAGCGCAATTTATGAATGACTCCGTAAGTTGTTTTGGAGATAGCGATGGCGCAGTGCGGGTAATCAATACTACTGGAGGTAATGGAGGATATAGCTATCAATTAGGGGCAACGATCAATACCTCAGGCGTATTTACGAACTTGAGTGCTGGAGCCTATCCAGTAGTGATTAGTGATAGCAAAAACTGCACTACAACTCTCAATCCAGTAGTGGGAGAGCCTGAAGAACTACAATTAGATATCATAGCTACTCCAAGTGCCGCCTATCAAGATTCTATAGTCATAAAATTAGGCGATGTAGTACAACTCAACGCAAATACCAATTATAGTAACGCAGTATTCCAATGGATGCCATCAATGGGGCTAAGTTGTGATGATTGTGACAATCCACTATTAGCAACAAATTACAGCGTAAACTATACTGTAAAAGCCACGATTATCCCAGTTAGAAAGGAATGTGTCGCAACCAAAACGCTCGCAGTAACGGTATTGAAAGACTACCAACTCTATATCCCGAATAGCTTTACGCCAAATGGGGATGGAATCAATGATTTGTATGAGATATTTGGGAACAAGGCTATCATTAAGTTTTGGTCATTTGATTTATACAATCGTTGGGGTGAAAAAGTATTTGAATCTAACGATATCAACTTCCAATGGGATGGAAGATACAAAGGAGTACCAGTAAGCCAAGGCGTGTATGTATATCACTTAAACGTGGTGTTTATTGACAACCATAAGGAAACAGATCTAAGAGGCTCTATTACAATCTTGAAATAGATTGGGTTAGATTTTACCACAGATAGGGCAATCTAATAGATTGTGTCCTCTAGCAGGACAGTATTCTCTTCCAAAAAAAATAATTTGGAGGTGGAGTTTATTCCAAAGTGATATATCAAATAGACGCTTAGCATCCTTCTCCGTTTGAACCACATTTTTACCATTAGTGAGTTTCCATCGGGTCATCAATCGATGTATATGCGTATCTACAGGAAAAGCTGGCACACCAAAGGCTTGCGACATAACTACTGAGGCTGTTTTGTGACCTACTCCTGGCAAGGCTTCTAATTCTTCAAATGTTTGTGGCACTTCACCTTTATGTTGCTCAAGAATAATTTTTGAAAGATTAAAAATCGCTTTTGATTTGAATGGCGAAAGTCCACAAGGTTTGATGATATCTCTGATTTGCCCTATAGAGAGCTTAACCATTTTTTTGGGTGTATTCGCTTTCTTAAAAAGTAGCGGAGTGATTTCGTTCACACGCTTATCAGTGCACTGCGCAGAAAGTAACACCGCTATGAGTAAGGTAAATGGATCGTGATGGTCTAAAGGAATAGGTGTGGTGGGGTAGAGGTTTTCTAGCGTTTCAACAATAAACGCTGCTCGCTCTTTTTTATTCATGCTCATTTTCAAAAATTTAATCAGCAACTTTCTTCTACAGACACTCTTTCTACTCGCCCCTTGATAGGTGGGCTATGCTTCGTTACACGCACCCTTAAACCATCGATGCCCTCAAAAGTGCTTTTTACTTGCTGCATAATATCTACACATACTTTTTCGATAAGATTAGTGGGCAATTGCATAATACGAGAGGTAAGGTCAAAAATACGCTCGTAATTGATGGTGTCTTCGACTTGGTCGGTTTTTGCAGCCTGTTTTATATTGGTAGTCACATATACATCTACGGTGTAGTGTGCACCTGTTTCTTTTTCATACTGATATACACCATGGTAGGCGTAAAACTGCATTCCTTCTATAGCGATAGTGGCCATTTTTTTTTCTCAAAGGTAAAAAAACAATTTTCCTAGCTATTGGATTTTAAAGAAAATGAGATGCGTTCTAATCATAGACTAGTACACTGTTTGCTGTTATGGTTTTGCCCTCAGTAGTCAAACGAACAAAATATAGTCCACTTGCAAGATTGCCACGGTCGATATTAAATACTTTTCCTGACATGTTTTTCATTTCTTTTACCAACTGGCCAAATTTATTGTACACACTGATTGTACCATTTTGTAGTGCATTATCCAACAGCAAAGTTGCATGTGATGAAAAAGGGTTTGGAAATATGGTCAGTTGGTTTTGGATGACAAGTGGCTCTTCAATAGAGGTGGTATTACACATTACGGCATTTAGTTTTTGCCATATTGTATCATTGAAAGCTACAGAAACTACCCCGCCTGACCCAGGAGAATTACCCATTCGGATATACACCAAATTCATGCTAGGAACCACGTTGATGATCTGTCCGTTTTTGCCAAGTGCGGCAAACATATCGTTGGGGGCTGACGTATTTAAAGAACCAGAGAAAGTAGTTTGAAGTGTAGGTATTTTAAAGCTCGATTTTCCGTTGAGCCACCAAAGATAACCGTAGGCTTGATTGAGATTTTGGGAGGTGTTTACCATCTGGTTAAAATAGGTCGTGTCTGTCATCACCTGGTTGCCATTCCAATTGCCTTTGTTTAGTATAAGTAAACCGTATCTAGCCATGCTTCTTGGTTTGCTGTAAAAAACATTATTGTAGTCTGAAGAAATGTAAGAGCCAGTCATTCCAGTAGGTATTTTTACTTTTTGGGTAACATATGCATTTAAAGATAAACCTGTGGCATGATAAATAACACTATCCAGTAGTGTATATGGCCCATTGTGATACGCCCATCGAGTACCAGCATCTGCAAGATATTGTAAGCAAGTGTCGATAGTACAGGAGTTGTCAATTACGCCATCGTCTAAGCCACTTGTCATTGTTAGCTGATTTCTTACAGTTATCATTGCCTCTTTCGCTGGTGGACAAGCTGTCCAGGCATTACCAAGATATTTAGCAGTGGTGTCGTGTATGGATAAATATCCTTCTTGCTGCGCTATTCCAACGGTGAATGCCGTCAGTGATTTGCCCGCAGAAGCCCAATACCAAGAACTGTCTTGTGTAAAAGTACCATAGTATTTTTCAATCACGATCTTGCCATCCTTGAGTAAGATAAAAGCTTTAGTGTCTTTCGAACCCAAGTAATCCAACAAACTATCGATGTTATTTTGGCACCAACCTAATGAAGTAGGAGAGAGTGTATCCCATACTTTTCCAGTTAATGGCGGGAAATAAAGCGACTGCGCATTTAAGCTACAAAAACTTAGAAATGCAAGTAGCGTAATTATTTTTCTCATCTATTAATTGTTTTAAAATATTAGTTATCTATTGATATAAGACGGGCTGTTATAGAAATGGTTTAATTCACTCAGGACGTATTTGTTTTAAACTATTTCGGTCATCAATGCAAATGTAATTTTTATCGTTTTACTTTTTTTAGTTCCTTCCATTTTACCTCATTCATGTTTTCATCCAAATTGGGGTCATAGCCCTGAAGCTGTGTGCCAATATACTCACCGTTGTTATTCATCCAATATTGATTTGCACCTTCATCTACTTTGTATGTTTTGCCTGAAGATACATCTTGTACATTTGTGCGCTCATACACTGCATCTATACACTGCTCCTGATTTTTATCACTAGAAGCATTTTTAGCTCTCCATCCGTCCATTATTGCATCATTGATTGCATTGTTTTTATTTACAAACTGTCGTTGACTTTGCTCAAAAGCAGCTTGATTTTGAGCCATTCTTTTGTTAAATGCCGCCCAATTTGCACCCACTCGTTGAGCTTCGTCTCTGTTGTACGCTATAATGGGTTCTAAATTATAACGAGTATTGGCAAGACTAAAAATATATTGCTTTTTTGCTGCTTCAAAATAAGCTGGATCCGCTTCTAAGCCTGAGGCAAAATAATACCAATTTTGCATGGTTTGCGAAGTGCTTACATTCAAATGTATGAGCGTGAAATAGGAATTTCCATCTCGTGTTTTCCAGTCATACCAAAGGCTACCACATCCGAACGACTAGGCATAGCTTTAAACAATTGTTCGCTATACCATTTATCTATTTTTGATACCTCAGGTATTTCATAATGTTTTACATACGTTAATCCATTATTATTTGCCCATGGAATAAAATCTTCCTGCACCAAATGATCTATGCCCGGCATCTGTCGCATTTGCTGGCCTCCTTGCGAATAAGCGTATTGTAAATTTGGGTTGAAATTGGTCATAAAACTTTGAACTGGAAAATCGGAAACCTTCAAACCTCTAGGGCCAGTAATACCTCCAGCTTGTAGATTCCAAGAAGAAGGCATAGGTATTAATGACGCTATATTTCCTTTTCCATCGCCTATTTTTTTGATCTCTATTTTTTTCCAATAACCATTTGATTTGGTCGTTATATTTTTGGGGGAAGAAGTCGATTGTTTTGAGTCTGATGGGGCATCTGATTCTCCTTTGTTTTCAGCACCTTCTGCATTATTTTGATTGCAGCTCAAAATACCTAATGCCCATATAAACATCAATAAATTTCCGATTCTCATAGTATGCTGTTTTATAAGATTGATTTTTCTATAAATATATTCTC
>CALAYL010000015.1 GCA_937894725.1 uncultured Bacteroidota bacterium | reverse complement strand
ACTGTAACTGCTAGCGCAATTTTTCAGCCATTACTATCCCTACTTAGTGTACCCAACTACAAAAAAAATAATCAAAAATACCCAATAGCTATACAGCCATCCTAACCCTCTAGGGTTTGTGACTATTGTTACATATTTAACCGAGAAATGTATCTACTTTTGTTGCCTAAATTATAAAACACACCAATGAAATATATTATTGTAGGCGCAGTAGCTGGAGGAGCTAGCACAGCAGCAAGATTGAGAAGACTAGATGAAAAGGCAGATATTCTGCTCTTCGAAAAAGGAGAATATATTTCGTATGCCAACTGCGGTCTGCCCTATTATATAGGCGATGTGATTAAAGATAGAAATGCTCTCTTTGTGCAAACCGCTGCGGCATTTAACCAGCGTTTTAACATTGATGTGCGCACACGCACAGAAGTAATATCGATTAATGCGACTGAAAAAACAATTGTAGCCAAAAATCAAATCACTGGAGAAGAATACACAGAAAGCTATAACAAGCTTGTGCTCTCACCTGGTGCAGAGCCCGTGCGTCCGCCATTGCCGGGCATTATGAACGAAGGCATTTTCACCCTTCGAAACGTGAACGACACAGATTACATCAAAAAATTTGTTCAGCAAAAAGAAGTAAAAAAAGCGGTGGTGATTGGTGCTGGATTTATTGGCTTAGAAATGGCCGAAAACTTACACGAATTGGGGCTTCAAGTCAGCATTGTAGAAATGGCCAATCAAGTATTAGTTCCAGTAGATTACCCAATAGCTGCTATACTACAACAACACATTCGTACCAAAGGAGTTGAATTGCTACTAAACACGGCTGTAGCAGGTTTCGAGCGAACAGAAACTGGCTTAAAAGTGCAATTGAAAAGTGGAAATACGATAGATGCCGATGTGGTTATTCTTTCCATTGGCGTGAAACCAGATACAAAATTGGCGATAAATGCAGGACTTAAAATCGGTGAAGCCAGAGGTATTTGGGTAAATGAGTTTCTACAAACTTCCGACCCCGATATCTATGCCGTGGGCGATGCTATTGAATTTGAAAACCCCATTACCCACCAAGCTATGATTACTTATTTGGCTGGCCCAGCCAATAAACAAGGACGAATTTGTGCCAACAATATTGCATTGGGCAATAAACACCGCTATCACGGAGCTATCAATACCGCCATTGTAAAAGTGTTTGATATGACTGTAGCCACAGCAGGTACAGCAGTAAAACATTTGAAATCCGCGGGTATAAACCATATCGTATCAACCACGCACAACGGTTCACATGCAGGATATTTTCCAGGAGCGAAACAAATGAGCATTCAAATTGCATTTTCGCCAGAAAATGGCCGCTTGCTGAGTGCACAGATTGCAGGGTTTGATGGTGTAGATAAGCGGATAGATATTTTAGCTTCGGTGATTAAACGAAATAGTGATATCAATGAACTCACCGAATTTGAACATGCCTATGCTCCGCCTTATTCATCTGCTAAAGACCCTGTGAATATCGCTGCCTTTGCGGCCGAAAATATCCTATTAGAAAAATCAAAGTTATTTTATTGGAATGAACTAGATAGCTTAGCTACAGAAGCCGTATTGCTTGATGTGCGCACACCAAAAGAAGTCAATGAAGGAATCATACCAAACGCACTGCATATCCCGGTAGATGAGCTTCGCAGTCGATTGAGCGAAATTCCGACTCAGCGTCCAATTTATATTTATTGCGCAGCAGGATTGAGAGGCTATTTAGCGCAGCGAATTCTTTTGCAGCATGATTTTTCGCAGGTATTTAACTTATCGGGGGGGTATCAGCTTTGGAATGCTTGCCAAAAAGAAATCGCCTTGTTGCCGAAAGAATAATCGCAGACCCTAGTGTAGCCTATGAGCTAACAGAATGAAAGCCATCCGTATTTATTTAAGTGCCGAAAATACCCTCCTCTACAAGCTCGCAGATAATGTGACCTACAAGGATATGCCCTTCTTGAATTCGTGGCGTATCTGTGCTTGGCATATTGAGTAATATGTTGGCAGAATTTCGCATCTCTCCTCCTCCACTTCCAGTCATAGCGATAGTCTTCATACCTCGCTTTTGCGCTTCGATTTGCGCAAGCACTACATTTTTAGAATTGCCCGATGTAGAAATACCGACCAACACATCGCCTGCTCTACCTTGCGCTTTTATCATACGCTCATAGATTTGATCGTAAGAATAATCATTGGCTACTGCCGTAAGAAAGGAAGTATTGACATGCAATGCTTCTGCTGGCAAAGGCGCTCTATCCTGATAAAATCGCCCCGTAAACTCGGCTGCCAAATGTTGCGCATCTGCTGCACTACCGCCATTGCCACAAAAATAAAGGCGATTGCCTTTTTGAAAGCTGTCGATAATTAATTTTGCAGATTGTTCGATAAGCTGTATCAATGTTTCATCTGCTAAAATTGCAGATTTCACATCTATAGAACGAGCTATAATGCTCTTGATTTTAGATTGCATAGCGGTAGAAGTTTCTATACAAATGTAAGTGATTTAGCGAAACATAAATCGAGAAAAAGCACGATAGGCATATTCCTTAAAAAACAAGGCACGCTCGATGTCGTATAATGGGGATTTATACTGAAACCAAAAGGTAGCCACAAAATATTTTTGTGTTTTTGGATTTTCAACTATCATTATATACCGACTGTAATTTGAGGCCTTGCTTCTTCGATAGTAGCGAGTATGTACAATCGTACCAATTTGTCCAGATTTTATGGCGATACCGGCTGTATCATATACATAATTGGGTTCTTGCACTTTATCCGAAAGTACTAAAAAATCGGCTAATTGCTCTTCAATAATAGTAGTTAATGAGTCCTTGCTAGACTCTTGTATCGTATAAAAAGCGGTGACAGGCGAAGAATTAAAAATACCTGGCATACCGATTCCAGTCAACTCATATTTAAATAAAAATTCTGCGGTATTAGCCAACTTCACCTCCTTCCATGATTGAGGTATCTCTGACCTAAACTGATTGTGCTCTATATACTGTGTGCTTTTCCAAACACTAGTGTCTTGCTGCGCAAAAATTGCATTAAAAAACAAGACTAAACAAATAGAAAATATACTTCGTAATGGTGTCATCATGTGTTTTGTACGAGTTTAAATCAAAAAAGTTGCATCACTTTTATAACAATGCTAATACCGTACCAAACTATGAGAGGGCTTGCTAAATTCCTTTAATAAATCTGCCCCTTTCAAAAATTCAAGTTCCATCAAAAAAATAAATCCAGCTAGATTTGCTCCTTGACTTTCTATCAATTTAGCAGCCGCAGCAGCCGTACCTCCAGTGGCCAGCACATCATCATGTAACCAGATGTTTTGCCCCACTTTTATCGCTCCTTTTTGTATTTCGATAGTAGCCGACCCATATTCTAGATTATAGCTTTCGGCTATCACTTCTCCTGGCAATTTTCCTTTTTTTCGAATCATCACTAGCGGCACCCCGAGTGCTTGTGCGATCAATATTCCAAAGAAAAAACCTCTACTCTCAATTGCACATATCGCATCAGGCTTTACCATAGGCAATGCACAAAAATAATCGGTGATTGATTTGCATAAGGCAGCATCTGCCAAAATAGGCGCGATGTCTTTGAAAATGATACCTGGCTTCGGAAAATCAGGAATGTCTTGAATCGTATTGTTTACTCGAGTTATTAAATCCATGTCGCAAAACTAAAATTTAATTGCTCTTCAACCCCTGTATATCTTGTTTTAATTCCTGCATCAGCGACAAGATATTTTGATAGCTTACATCTGTCCCTTTGTTTACATGGCTTATGTGTGCTACGCCTTTCCAAATTTCTAAAATATCGGATGCATTGATATTGTAGGTTTGATAAGTCGGATTATCAGAACGCAATACGAGCACGCCCTCTTCTTCTATTTTATTAAACACTCGCTTATATACGATACCTTCTTCTTTTGACACTACCACATAGGTCAATCCATCTTTCATATCGACCAGCTTTTCGACATACTCGCCTATCACTATAGAGCCCGTAGGCAGTGGCTGCATAGAGTCCCCTTTAATTTCAAATGCTCTATAGGTACCTATGGGCAAAAATGGCAATCGAAACCGGTGCAATTCCTTGATATATTCAGGGTCTGCATAGCCATTGAGATAGCCCGCAGCAGCCTTGGTATTTACAAT
The DNA here is from genome assembly GCA_937894725.1 of uncultured Bacteroidota bacterium. Taxonomy (GTDB): domain Bacteria; phylum Bacteroidota; class Bacteroidia; order Chitinophagales; family LD1; genus CALAYL01. The sequence goes on along the minus strand of CALAYL010000015.1, from coordinate 2,095 downwards.
TTCGATATTTTCGTTTTGAGCTTCATCTACTGTGATGGCGAGCACCCTAGAGGGTTGTAAAATAGGGGTATTGAGCTGCTCATCGGTAAAGAGCGGCACTTCCTTCATCAATCGAAAATCTTTTTTGATAACCTGATCTAAGGACACATGAAAATAGCCACAAATCTCTACTAAACTGTCATACGATGGATGCGCCCTACCTTCTTCGTAGGAGCCTATTTGAGAGCGTTTGAGATTGAGCTCAAATGCCAATTCATCTTGCGTAAATCCTTTTGCTTTGCGCAAAAACTTGAGGTTAGATCCAAAAAACATAGCCTGGTAATTTTCAATCAAAGCTAATAATTTTAGCCAATTTTATTACTTTTATCTCAATATTTTAGCAATTCATGTTTCTACACCTCGATTTAGATTCTTTTTTTGTGTCGGTAGAATGCGTCAAAAACCCTGCTCTACTCGGCAAGCCAGTGATAGTGGGCGGCTCTGAAACGAGAGGTGTAGTATCGAGTTGTAGTTATGAAGCACGAAAATATGGAGTGCGCTCTGCCATGCCCTCCGCTCAAGCCAAGAGGCTATGTCCGCACGCTATTTTCATACATGGCAGCTATGCAGATTATGGTCAGTATTCTCGTATGGTCACGGATATCATCGCTACCGAATCGCCCAATTTCTACAAAGCTTCTATAGATGAATTTTATATCGACATCAGCGGTATGGAGCGATTTTTTGGTTATGAAAAATGGAGTCATCGACTACGTGAAAAAATCATCAGCCAAACAGGGCTGCCCATTTCATGGGGTATGGCTACCTCAAAAATGATAGCTAAAATGTGTACCCAAGATGCTAAACCCAACGGTACTTTTGTAGTAAAAAAAGGCGAAGAGCAAGCCTATCTTGATCCTAAATCCGTGGCCGACATTCCATTTGTAGGGGAGAAAATGACACAAATGTTGCATCGCTTTGGCATAAAAACCATTGCTCAACTGCGAGAAAAAGAACTGCCATTTTTATTGAAACATTTTGGCAAATCTGGCTTGTTTTTATATCAAAAAGCAAGAGGTATCAGCAACAATGATTTGCCTACGGAGCGAGTCGAAAAATCTATATCGGCAGAGCGCACGTTTAGTGAAAATATAGCCGATGAAATTGAAATACTTTCACTTCTTTTTAAACTCACCGAAAAACTAGCACATGAACTCCGCATGGGTCAAAAACAAGCCAGTTGTGTTACTATCAAAATTCGCTATCCCGACTTTGTCACTTTTACCCATCAGCGGCATATTTTTGCAGACTATGCTACTCCCGCATTGTTTGACATCGCCAAACAATTATTGGCAGAAGTATGGAATGACCAGAAACCTTTACGCCAATTGGGACTCAAGTTGAGTGGGCTCTCAGCGATCGAGGAACAACTCAATTTGTTTGAAACTGATGGTACAAAAAAAGCATATTTCAACACAGTAGATAAGCTGAAATTGAAATACGGCAAGTCAAAAATAATGTTTGGAGGCAGTCTATAAAAAAGGTCAAAAAGCGAATCGCTTTTTGACCTAAATACATTTTATAAAGCTATGCTAAATCAATCTGTAAGCTTAAATTTCTTGGCTTTAAATCTTCCATCTATTAGTTCGCCTTTCACTTGTGCGTGTCTAACGGCATTGCAAAATCCGCGCTCACCATGCGCATCGCCAAAGTGATGAATATCTACGCCATCCACAAAATAGGCTTTACCATCTATTCGTACGGCTAGATCACAACCCTTTTTCCCTGTGAGTCCAAATTTACATTGACCGCACGAAGCCTCTACTTCTTGATTGATTTGCTTGTTCTCCGTTTGCTTAGGTGCGTCTTGAGCCATAGCTGTAGTTACACTTATCAGTATCACGGCCATCATCATGAAAAATGCTACCGATCTTCTTAAATTCAATTTCATAGTTAGTGTTATTTAGTTTAGGCTAATGTACCTATTCTACTTCAAACAATTTTCTTAAATAACGTTATTCTTTGGGGATAGTAGCTAAAATAGGCATTTTCACTAGGTTTGCTTTTCAATTGCTAACTCGTGTAGGACGAGTGAGACCACCTGCCCCCTATGGAC
>CALAYL010000014.1 GCA_937894725.1 uncultured Bacteroidota bacterium | reverse complement strand
TCCGTCATTGCGAGTTCACGAAGCCATCTCATTGACAATATGTTATTATTCTAACAGTCGAACATCGAAACAGTCAAAAATCGAATAGTCGCAAATCGCCCAATTGAATATCTTAAAAAACGCTTACTCCTGCAGTATTAATCGAGGATACATAGATTTCACAACGCTCTTTTTTCTGTTCGAAAAAAGCAGCCCAATCTTTCTTGACAGCTGCTGCTTGTGTTTCATTTTTGCACCATGCAAAAACGGATGGCCCAGAACCTGAGATATTGAAACCCACTACATCATGAGCTTTGGATATCTTTTCTAGTTCATCAAAATGGGGTATCAATTGTTTGCGGTAGGGCGTAGCTATTTCATCGCCTAAACCATACGATAAAAAGTCGTCATTTTGATTAGTTAAGCCCATAAGCAATGAAGCTAAGCGAGCATTTTGTTTAATCAGCACCCCTCTATCATATTGTGATGGTAAAATACTTCGAGCCGCAGCGGTAGAAACAGTCACATACTGATACAAGACTACCAAATGCGTATTGCTATGAAATGGCAATTGTAAAATAGAAAGTGGATTTAATTCTCGGATATAGGTGATACCGCCCAACATACAGGGAGCAATATTATCTGCGTGAAACCCTTTGCTGGCAATGTATTCGCCATCTAAGGCAGGAGCTATGAGTTGCTCTTTGGTAAGTGGATTTCCTAGTAGTTCATTTACAGCAAACACGCCTGCTACTGCACTAGAGGCACTCGATCCCAAACCACTATTGAAAGCAATGTGTTTTTTGATGGACACATCAAAACCTTGGTCCGTATTCAGTTTGCGAAGCAAAGATTGGATAGCTACTGTACAGGTATTTTCTTCGGCATTTCTAGGCAGTAATCCTCCATCACCCTCGATATCTTTTATGACTAATTTGTTGTCGTTCCTTTTAGAAACCACCACTTCATCGGCTATTTGGTGGATGGCTAGACCGAGCAAATCAAATCCACTGCCCAAATTGGCAACAGTAGCAGGAGCTTTCACTCGTATAGAATCCGACATACCCATTAGGCTAGATAATTTGAAACTTGAATAATATCCGCCAAAACGCCAGCGGCTGTTACATCTGCGCCTGCTCCAGGGCCTTTGACTACCAGTGGTCTTTCGCTATAGCGTGTGGTCGTGAAAGCGATAATATTATCACTGCCTGAGAGATTATAAAACGGATGATTTGCACCCACCGCTTGTAACGAAAGAGAGGCTTTGCCTTTTTCAAACACACCAATCATGCGCAACACCTTCTCCGCTTTTTCGGCTTTCGAAACGAGTTCAGCAAAGTGTCCATCATTTTTTTCTAGGGCAACAAAAAACGCCTCTACAGAAGTAGCTTTTATGCAATCTTTGGGTAAAATATTATCAATTTTTACATCGTCTAATTCCATTTTCACACCCGTGTCTCTGGCCAATATCAATAGCTTTCGAGCAAAATCTTTTCCATTCAAATCATCTCTTGGATCGGGTTCGGTGTAGCCTTTTGCTTTCGCCATTTTCACCACCTCGCTAAACTTCGTTTTAGAATTAAAATTATTAAAAATAAACGAGAGCGTACCCGAAAGTACGGCTTCTATTTTCAATACTTCATCGCCACTCACGAGTAGATTATGTAAGGTATTGATGACTGGCAAACCCGCGCCCACATTGGTTTCGTACAGGTATTTTACATTATTTTTTTCTGCTGCTGCTTTGAGTGTGTCATAATATTTTTGCGATGCAGAAGCGGCTGTTTTGTTGGGGGTAACAATGCTGATACTATTTTTTAAAATGGCTTCGTATTGTTTAGACCAAGTGTCATTGCCCGTGCAGTCCACGAAAATAGCATTAGACAAAGACTGTTGGTATATCTCATTTGCAAAGGAATCTAAAAGCAAGGTTTTGCCTTTTTCATTCAGTGTTTTTTTAGCATCGGTTATCACTTCTTTCGGATGGGTGAAATACATTTTTTTGCTATCTGCCACAGCAGCTATTCTCAAAACCAACTGATGTTTTGCTTTCAGGCGAGCGGCATTTTGATGTATTTGTTCTATCATTTTGGCCCCTATCAAACCTACACCAGCTATAAATAAATTCACCGTTTTGAATTCTGCTAAAAAGAAAGCATCATGCACCGCATTGAGTGCTTTGGCGAGTGCCTCTTTTCGGATAACAGCGGAGATGTTCAACTCCGAAGAGCCTTGTGCCACGGCTATTACGCTCACGCCATTTTTCCCTAAAGTCTGAAAAAATTTACCTGAAACACCTGAAGTATTTTTCATGTTTTCGCCAATCACGGCTAAGATAGAAAGCTCAGTTTGTACCGCTACTGGCTCTATCAATTTTGTTTTTATTTCTAATGCAAACGCATCTTCAATAGCTTGTTTGGAGCGAAGCGCATCTTCGGGTTTTACCGCAAACGAAATATTATGTTCTGAAGAAGCCTGGGTGATTAAAATGATATTTACCTTTTCAGCTGCCAAGGCAGTAAACAAACGTGCTGAAATGCCCGCTACACCTACCATACCAGAGCCTTGAAGCGTAAGCATGTTGATGTTTTCGATAGAAGTGATTCCCTTTACTGCATGTGCTGATTTTACTGCTTTTTTGGCTATGAAAGTGCCTTCTTGTGTAGGTTGGAAAGTATTTTTAATTCGGAGCGGAATGTTTTTTTCGAGGGCTGGCACTATAGTTGGCGGATGGATAACTTTTGCTCCAAAATAGCACATTTCCATAGCCTCATTATAGGTCAAGGTAGGCAGTGTGATAGCATTCGGCACCTTGTTAGGGTCGGCACTCATCACCCCATTTACGTCTGTCCAGATTTGGATTTCATCCGCAGCAAGCGCAGCACCTATGATAGCAGCAGTGTAATCGCTACCGCCTCTGCCGAGGGTGGTGGTTACCTCCTCTTTGTTGGAAGCGATAAAACCAGTGGCTACGATGATGCCCTTTTTATCTGCAAAATAGGCTTTGAGTAGTTTGATTGTAGCGGTGAAATCTACTTTTGCATTACCAAATTGATTATCTGTTTTAATAAGACTGCGAGTATCGCAAAATTCAGATTTTAGTTTTGATACTGAGAAATAGGCATTGACTAAAGTACATGATAATCGCTCGCCAAAACTCATCACTAAGTCTTTGGTACGTGGGGTAAACTCGCTGGTCAAAAACACGCCATAATAGAGCTGCTGCAATTCATCGAGTGCTGCTTGAAGTGCAGTATTAGCCATGCTTTCGGCAGGTAGTAACCCGGTATAAGCAGTTTGATGTTTGGCGATGATTTCGGCAAGGGTTTGCTTGTATTTTGGGTCTTTTTTAGCCGCTTGTTCACCTGCTTTTATGAGCAAGTCGGTGACTTTAGACATAGCCGAGCAGACCACTACTACGGTAGTATATTTCTTTTTTTGGAGTGCTACGATAGCTGGTAGCAGCTGTATGCTTTGGATAGAGCCAACAGAGGTGCCACCAAATTTAAGTACGAGGAGATTATTCATGAGGGTTTTATTGCTCCGCAAAATAAGCAGAATACGGTAAGAAATAGAAAATATGATAATACTATGACAAAAGTATTTTTGAATTGCAAAATCGGTAGTTTACCTTTCCTTAAAATAAGGGAATATGAAAATGAATAATTACATCAAAATAGTGTGGCTTTCAATTTTTGCGATGGCTACATTTTCAGCATTCTCTACGCATATTATTGGAGGATACATGTCTTATGAACGATTAGCAAATGGAGATATACATTTAAAAGTAAAGATGTATAGAGATTGTTTTTATGGACAACCTGGTTTTGATGGCGACACTTCTTTATTTACCAATACTCTATTTGCAAGTATTGGAGCATTCGAACTAAATACAGGCAACTACACATTAGTGTCCACCTATTTTCTTACAGGTCCATCCATTACTAATATTTCAACTAATGCTGGCCTCTTAAATCCTTTCTTGCATATCCCCCCCGATATATGTGTGGAAGAAGGTGTTTATGATACTATTATCTCCTTGCCAGACAACACTAAGGATTATGCACTCGTCTATGAAAGATGCTGTAGAAATGGCTCTATCACAAATCTCATTCAGCCAGGTGATCAGGGTGATGTTTTTTCAGTCATTATTCCTGCATGGACTGCTATAAATAACAGCAATCCCGATTTCGCTTATTATCCACCGCCATTTATCTGTGTCAATACCCTTTTGGTCTATGACCATTCGGCTACCGACTTAGATGGAGATTCTCTTGTATATAGTTTATGTGATTTATTTTCGGGTGCTTCCCTTCAAGACCCTGCGCCAAACCCACCCAGTGCTCCACCTTATCCAAATGTAGCTTGGGAAACGGGATATGGTTTCTTAAATCCAATGGGGGCTGATTCTTTTAAAATCAATCCCAAAACAGGCTTATTGAGTTGCTTTCCAACTCAAATAGGTCAATATGTGGTAGGTATTTGTGTTTCAGAATATAGAAATGGCGTACTTATCGGCAACTACACCAGAGATTTTCAATTTAATGTAGTGCCTTGCTCGCCTACTTCCAGTAATTCGAGATATATTCCAAACACTTTTGATAATGGCAAAGGCTATGGAGTGTATAAAGTCAATGGTCAAGATAAAACGATAGATTTTAGTGGCTTGCTATTTTATAATCCGCCTCCTACTTTCATACCAATTAATATAAAATGGGACTTTGGTGTGCAAGGGATTTCTACTGATACCTCTAGTCTCCAAAATCCCATTTATACTTATCCAGATACTGGTACTTATATAGCTACAGTTACAGTTTCAAAAAACATATTAGGCGAAACTTCTTTTATAACTGGAAAGTGCTTAGTTAAAATTGGCATTGATAATCTAAAGACTGATTTTACATATCAAATAGGCAATAAAGATTCTGTCGCATTTTTTGATGCAAGTACAAGTGATTATTCTAACGTAAAATATTGGGACTGGGATTTTGGAAACGGAGCTAAAAGCAATTTAAAGAATCCGTTTACGACTTATTCTCAGCCATATACCTACCCTGTAGTTTTAACATCACAAAATGAATTTGGAAATATATCTACAGAGGTAAAATATATCACTATTTACCCGACAGCTATAAAAGCAGCATCTACTAAAAGTGTTGCTATAACAACATTTGGCAATACACTTAGTATAAGCAAAGGAGATGAAGCAATGTATCCAATGGCCATAAAAATCGGAGATATGGTAGGAAAAACGGTCATGGAAAAAACAATCACTACCCCTCAAAACTACCAAGAGCAGATTGATGTAAACACAGGAGTTTACCTACTACTACTATCTACAAAAAATGGATGGATGGAAAAGAAAAAACTGTTTTTTAGCAATTAGTTTAATCTTTAAGAGATTCACTTTGGCTTTGTTATCACAAGCCTCTTATGAATGGAAAAATTTGAAGATGATTCCTTATTTTTTCTCAAAACATACGGCTAGCCAACTCATCAACGCTACGCTCGTTTTCAGGGCTATCTCGTCTATCTCGAATTTTGCTGAGTGAATGGGATAACTGGTTTCGGATGTAGGAGACCCAACTCCCACACGGTAAAAACAAGCCGGTACTTGGTGCGAATAAAACGCAAAATCTTCTGCGCCCATACGGATGGGTAGGTCGAATATCTTATCGTTTGCCACTATTTTTTCTGCTTGCTTTTTTGCCAATGTAGTAAGTGAAAAATCATTTTTAAGTACCGGATATCCTAATACAATATTGACTTCTATTTCTGCTCCATGAGAAGCAGCTATGTCCTTACAAACGGTATGTATGAGTTGATGTGCAGCTTTACGTTTGGCTTCATCAAAACAGCGCAAAGTGCCTTCCAACGTTGCTTTTTCTGGCACTACATTAGTCGCTCCATCGGCTCTTATTTTCCCAAATGTGAGCACTAAAGGAACATCCAAATTCGTCACATTTTCTAATGCTAGAATAATTTTTGAAGAGATAATCAAAGGTGAGATAAACTGTGTAGGTTGGGCAGCATGACCACCTTTGCCCACTACAGTGAGGTAGATCTCATCAGCAGATGCCATAAAATCGCCTGCTTTAAAACCCACCTCACCTGCTTTCATTTCGGGATGTACATGCCAACCAAAAATCGCATCTACCCTTGGATTGTCGAGCACTCCTTCGGCTATCATGGCATTAGCACCACTCGGCATTTTTTCTTCGGATGGTTGAAATATAAACTTGTAAGTGCCTGCTAATTCTTCGCGCATAGCACCCAATACCTTAGCTACGCCTAGCAATGTGGCTGTGTGGGCATCATGCCCACAAGCGTGCATGACATTGGGTACAATGGATTTAAAATCTAACGATGTTTCTTCTTGAATAGGCAACGCATCCATATCGGCTCGTAGGGCTACACAATGTTGCTCAGGGTTTTTGCATCGCAAAATAGCCACTACACCCGTCTTAGCTACTGGATATTGATAGGGTATTGATAGACTATCTAATGTCTCACGAATGAGTTTTGATGTCTTTTCTTCATGGTATGAAAGTTCGGGATGGGTGTGGATTTTTCGCCTGATGGCTACCACCTCATCGTGTTGTGTATCGACTAGCTCTTTTAATTTCAAAAGCAAATCCACCATTATAGTTTTACAGCTACTTTGCTCTTGATAATAAAAGACGCAGGATAAATAGCCAACAGTTGCTGCAAAGCATAGTTTGCTTCAAAGCGATTGACATAATCGCCCATGCGCAATTTATAATATGGTTGTTCATAATCTACATAGCAGTTTTCTGTCGGAAACTCTTTATACAACTTCACTTTGGCTGTGTATGCTTCCGATTTATCATTGCTAAACATGATTTGAATTCTGTACCCATCGGTTTGATCATTTTTGCGATTATATTCTCTATACAATCCCATTAGACCCTCTATTTTGTCTTCAAAATTGAAGTTTACCTTGGGGGTAGTTTGTCCAAAACCTAACACTGGCATCAGTAAAAAAAGAATTAAAAAGGGTTTCATTTTCATAACTATTCGTTCATTATTTTTACGCTTTTTGAGCTGCCTATTCGTTCTGCTCCTGCGGCTATCAATGCCAATGCTTTCTCTTTGGTATCAATGCCTCCTGAAGCTTTTATTTTAATTGACGTAGGGAGATTTTTACGCAACAACTTCACCACTTCTACCGTAGCGCCTTCACCATTGTAGCCAGTCGAAGTTTTTACATAGTCCACCTGCATATCTGTACACAATTTACATGCCACAATTATTTCTGCTTCGGTCAAAAGTCCCGTTTCGAGTATCACTTTTAGTTTGGCATTTCGAAGGTGAATCATAGCCGTAGCACTCGTAAGTTCGTTGCGGAGATAGTTCAAATCATTTTCTTTGAGCGCGATAATATTTATCACCAAATCTATTTCGGAAGCTCCTTCATCTACCGCCCGTTTACACTCTTCAATCTTAGCTGGGGTATGCGAATAGCCCATCGGGAAACCTACCACAGTAGCTATTTTTATAGACGTGTCTTTAAGTAAACTTCGTGCCTCTCGTACCCAATAAGGCGGCAAACATACGGCAGCAAAACCATATTCAATGGCTTCATTACAAAGTTGTATTATGGTTTCTTTGGAGCAATCTGGCTTTAAAGAGGTATGGTCTATATATTTTTCAAGTTTCATTTGATGTGTCTATATTCAAATTTATAAAAGAAAATCAATTTGGGTTTAAGTCGTTTCGACTTCGTTTATTTCTTGACAAAGTTCTATCAACACACCATTAGTCGATTTTGGGTGAAAAAAGAAAACTAGTTTGTTGTCTGCTCCCTTTTTTGGTGCTTTGGAGATAGGCTCAAACCCTTCAGCAATAAGCCGTTCTACTTCTACATATATATCCTTTACGGCAAATGCTAAATGATGTATCCCCTCTCCTTTCTTTTCTATAAACTTAGCGATAGCACTACTTTCAGCAGTACTAGCGAGCAGTTCTATTTTTGTTTCACCCACACAAAAAAAAGACGTACTAACGGCTTCACTTTCCACCACTTCCAGTTTATAAGGTGCCTGATTTAAAAGCGATGCAAATAATTTGTTTGAGGCGGCTAAGTCCCTTACTGCTATACCGATATGCTCTATTTTATCCATGATTTAGAAATTATTTACAAACTAACCTTTTTTTTAGCTTAATTTTGAGGATAAATTTAAACCTATGTTGTTTGTATCTGACAAAGCGGCTCAAAGAATAAAAGAACTAATGCAAGAGCAAAGTATGGCTCCAGAGTCTTTTGTGCGAGTGAGTGTGAAAGGTGGTGGCTGCTCTGGATTGTCGTACGATATGAGTTTCGATACAATAACAAAATCGGACGATCAAGTTTTTGAAGATAAGGGCATAAAATTAGTGACCGACCTCAAATCGTTTCTTTATGTCTGCAATACTACCTTAGAGTTTTCAGATGGACTGAATGGCAAAGGATTTGCGTTCAATAATCCCAATGCTTCGCGCTCATGCGCTTGTGGAGAAAGTTTTGCAGTATAAATTTGTTACGTTTTTCTGCTTCGCAGAAAAACGAAAAGCGATACTGCTAAGGTAAAAGCACCCAATAACCAATACCAATTTTTTGACAGAAAAATAGCTGCTTTGATGAGCAATATTTCTTTCTGCACAGTGGGCTCAGCAGCCTGTTCACTATACCGCTGATAAGACGCCAATGCCTTTTCTAATGACTGCTCTTGCACCCAGCATTTGGCTATCAGCAAATCCAATTCGGGCATCGTATCTACCCTGCTTTTTTGCTGCTGAAAACAGCTTCTTGCCTGTGAGAAATTAGCTGTTTGCAAATATGCTAATCCAAGATTATAAAGTATCACCGTAGATTGTGTATCCAAACTCAATGCTCTACTCAAAATTTCTATCGCCTCAGTTGCTCTATCTATTTTGAGCAAAGCTACACCATAACTATTGAGCGAATTGGGGTCATTTTTGATAAAAGAAAGTTGCTGTTGAAAACCCTCAGCCGCTTGTTTAAATTTTGCAGTCTTGAAATTTAATTGTGCGCTAAGCAACATCGCCTCTGACATGTTGGGTGCTATGGTTAAGGCTCGATTATTAGATTCGATAGCTTGGGCTATTTGTTCATTTTGTAAAAAAAATTGTGCTTGCAAATAGTGTGTTTCTGCCTCGTTTGGATAATGTGTGTTGAGTTTTTGCAATACCTCTACAGCTACATCCAACTCGTGGTGAGCTAATGATGAAGAGGCTTTGAGCGACATGGCTTGAAAGTAAAGACTGTCATTTTTTAGTAGATTTTCGACATAAAAATCGCCTAATGCAGATTTACCTATTTGATAATTTGCATTTGCAAATAAGGCTACAGATATAGGCGAACTAGAATCTGTGATAAATAAACGTTGAGCTATTACAAACGCACTATCACTTCTCGTTTCGATGGCTGTCATTGCCTGATTACGTAAGCTATCTAATGCCGTACTTTGTGCAGAAAGATGAGAAGTAGAAAACAACAAGACAACATTCCAACAGATAGCCAATCGTAGCATTAGGGTATGTGAAGTTGATTTCAAAACTTTACTGATTAAACGTAGAGTGGAAACTGGCGCATGTATTCATTTACCTCGCCTTTTACTTGCTGAATCAATGTTTCATTATCTGCATCACTCACCAATTTATCAATCCAAACGGCAATTTGCTCCATGTCATTTTCTTTCATACCACGCGAAGTCACTGCTGGTGTGCCGAGGCGAATACCCGAGGTTACAAACGGAGAACGATCATCAAAAGGAACCATATTTTTGTTGGCCGTGATATCTGCTTTTACAAGACAGTTTTCAATTTGTTTACCTGTCACATTTTTATTGTGCAGGTCGATAAGCATTAGGTGGTTGTCTGTACCTCCCGAAATAAGGTTAAAACCACGTTTTACTAGGTTATCTGCTAATGCAGCAGCATTGGTTTTGACTTGCTTTTGATACGTGATAAAGTCAGGCTGCAATGCCTCTCCGAAAGCTACCGCTTTGGCAGCTATCACATGCTCGAGTGGGCCACCTTGTGTACCTGGAAAAACAGCACCATCGAGTACTGCTGAAAGTGATTTGATTTCACCTTTGAGTGTTTTATCGCCAAAAGGATTGTCCATATCTTGCCCTATCATAATCAAGCCACCACGAGGGCCACGCAATGTTTTGTGAGTAGTAGTCGTGATGATGTGGCAATGCGGCATAGGGTCATTGAGCAGCTTGGCCGCTATCATTCCGGCTGGATGCGAAATATCAGCCAACAAGACCGCACCTACTTCATCTGCTATGGCTCTAAAAGTTTGGTAATCCCAATCTCTCGAATAGGCCGAAGCCCCACATATAATGAGTTTTGGTTGTTCACGAAGGGCAGTTTCACGCACCTTATTCATATCGATGATACCGGTTTCTTTTTCTACTCCATAGAAAGAAGGACGGTATAGTTTTCCCGAAAAATTGACAGATGAGCCATGTGTAAGATGACCTCCGTGAGATAAGTCAAAGCCTAAAATTTTGTCGCCAGCGTTGAGACATGCTAGCATTACAGCTGCATTAGCTTGTGCGCCAGAGTGTGGTTGCACATTAGCCCAAACTGCGCCAAACATTTTTTTGACCCGTTCGATAGCGATAGTTTCTATTTCATCTACCCATTGGCATCCGCCATAGTATCGCTTGCCAGGTAGGCCTTCTGCATATTTATTGGTTAGGCAACTTCCCATGGCTTTCATTACAGCCGTAGAAGTGAAGTTTTCGGAAGCGATAAGTTCTACTCCTTCTCGTTGGCGATGGAGTTCGTGGTCGATGAGGTCAAAGATTTCTTTATCGAAAGACATGTGGTAAAATTTTTTCAAACCTACATAAAATCATGGCCAAAAACTAATCGAAA
>CALAYL010000013.1 GCA_937894725.1 uncultured Bacteroidota bacterium | reverse complement strand
TTCTTACAGAAAGTATGTCCCTGGCTTGGACTCCAGAAACCAGCGTTGAACTTCCAGCAATGTCAGTCACTGGATTTGTCAAATTAGCTTGAAAAGAAAACACCATTAAAGGTGAACTAGGAGAGGATGTTCCTATCCCGACATTTCCTGATGTAGGCCAAGGGTTAGAGTTTTGCGCAAAAATAGCTGTGGTACACAGCAGGAGAGATGTAGTAAGAGCCATGGTTTTAACTGTTTTTAACAAATGGGGGGGGTAAGGTGATAGATGCTAGTTTTCATAGATTTATGATTTTAGTTTATGTAAAGTTTAGGCTAAAAAACTAAATTTACAAGTTTTTTAAAAAAAAATAAATTGGAAAATTCCTGATTTATACGGGTGATGGCTCAATTTTTAACAATAAGATGACAGTAAACTGATAGATAGCTGTTTAAACTTGGGTTCCCTAATTACTACGCTATCCACCCCCCCGCTGTCTATGAGTCTGATGTCTTGCCACTGGCAGGTGACTATTGGCCTTGATTATAAAATTGATTTTTGTTTTCATCTTTTTTCTTAACGCTGAGGTAACCCTTTTCACTTAGTTCCATATTCGCCCACCCCAAGCGTGTCGTCAGACGCACAGTGGGGTTACAATATAGCCCGCAGAACGGCAACAAAGTATCGAGAGCAGATGAACATATCTGTAGCACGGCTCCGCAAGGAATTGTAATCTAAAAGAAGTCCCTTTTTTTTTCAATCTTCGCACCCTAAAGCAATTTTATGCAACGAGCAGCCCGAGCCATTTCTGTAATTTTTCACCCGTTGATGTTTCCTACATATGCGGCTTTGTACGTTACATTTTTCGCGCCCCACTTTTTTGCACATCTATCTGCCAAGTCTTTTCAGCTTTCCGTGATACTGATTTTTATTTTGACCTTTATTTTTCCCATAGTGTCGCTTTTAATCATGCGCAAACTTGAACTCATAGAATCGCTTACACTCGAAGATCAAAAAGAAAGAACAATCCCATTTATCGCGATTGCTACCTTTTATATTTGGACTTTTTTTTATTACAAACCTAGTTACCAACTCCCCTTTTCAAACCCTCTCATATCCTCTATGATACTAGGTGCAGTAATCGCTACCTTTACCGCATTTTTTATCAATATTTTTAGCAAAATATCGCTCCACGCTTTGGGAGCAGGCTCATTTTTGGGTTTTTATTTAACTATGATGAAATATACGGTGTACGACACCTCCTTTTTTCTCCCTATCATTATTATTGTAGCTGGTGTAATAGGTACCTCGCGACTGGTACTCAAAGCGCACCAGCCAAACGAAGTGATGATGGGATTTGGGGTCGGGTTTGTGGCGCAATTTGTTGCTTTCAACATTGTGCCGCTATTAGAGAGTTTGTTTTAATTTTTTAGTTTTAATCATAAATCCTCATCCATGTACGAAACCATACTTTTCGAAGAAAAAGAAAATATAGCCACTATCACCCTCCATAGACCCGATAGATATAATGCCTTCAACGAACAGTTGAGCGCGGAGCTAATCGATGCACTTAAAAAAGCGGGCAAGAGCGAAACCATTAAAGCCATTGTGCTTACGGGTGCGGGCAAAGCATTTTGCTCGGGTCAAGATTTGAAAGATGTACAAGCTGCTGAGGGCAAAGGTCGTAGCCTTGGCGAATCTGTGGTGCGCAGATACAACCCTATGATTTTGAATGTACGCGAAAACCCTAAGCCGATTATTTGTCGGCTAAATGGTGTAGCGGCTGGAGCTGGTGCCTCGCTTGCTTTGGCTTGCGACATTATCGTTTCGCTCAAAGGCGTAAAATTTGTAGAAGCATTTGCCAACATAGGATTAGTGGCCGATTCGGGCGGGTCGTTTTTTTTACCGCAGTCTATCCCCTACAACAAGGCTTTTGAAATTATGACCCTAGGAGGTACATTCACCTCAGATGAGGCGCACACTTGGGGTATCGTGAATCAATTGGCCGACAACGAAGACTCCCTCAACGAGATAGTACAACATTACGCTGCTCGCTATGCTGCATCTGCACCAGTATCTATTCGCTTGCTCAAAAAAATGCTTAACAAAGGCATGACGGCTACGCTCCAAGAGACATTGCAATATGAGGCGTACTGTCAAGAGATAGCGGGCAGCACCGCAGACTACAAAGAAGGCGTAGCGGCATTTGTAGAAAAAAGAAAGGCTGTTTTTACAGGAAAATAAGCATCGGGCAAACTCTATTTCTTTTTTAACTTTCGCTATGATTCAAATCAAAAAATTTACGTTTAATGTGTTTTCCGAAAACACCTACATTATCAGCAATGATAAAAATGAAGCTATCATCATAGACCCAGGTTGTAGCAATGCGTATGAACAAACACAGCTTGGTAAATGTAAAAGAAGAACCCCCCGTTTTTCTTAATCATTTTGTTCGCCTTGGTTTCGAGATTGGTGAGAAAGTGAGCCTAGACCATATAGCGCCTTTCGATAAAAGTATGTAGCTTATCGTAAATAAAAAAATCAAATTTCTATTACGCAGGAGGTTACCAATAATATTCTCGCTACCCTCAATAATAAATGTGGTGTATTT
>CALAYL010000012.1 GCA_937894725.1 uncultured Bacteroidota bacterium | reverse complement strand
CCTATTGCGGTTCCCGGTAGTGGAGTTACTACCTTGGTTTCTGCAGGTACAGCTACTCCTGCTGTAACAAGTGGAACTTTAGATGATGGCTATTGGAATTCTATTCCTTTACCTTTTTCACTAAATGCACTAGGCAGTACATACACTACTATTGGTGTAGGTACAAATGGGGTTATAGGATTAGGATCTCTTACGAGTACTGGAGGGTATAATAATACCTTGCCATCTGCGTCTGCAGCCAATCCTTCTTTTGCGCCATTTTATTGTGATTTAGATTTGAGAACCTCTGGTGCTGTATCTTATTGGACCTCTGGTTCAGCGCCTAACCGTAAATTTGTTGTTCAATTTACTGGAGCTCAATTTTATAATGGTACTGGTTCAAATACTTTCCAAGCTATTCTCAATGAAGATGGAAGTTTTGAATCACATATCACTCCTCCTGTTTCTAGCACTAAAAATACATCTGTAGCACTTATTCAAAGTAGCACTGCAGCGTATATTGCTAGAAACAATGTAGATGCTGCTACTACCTTTACTGCAAATGAAGCTTGGAAATTTTCACCTTTAACGGCTGCTTACACTTATGTTTGGAGCAGCCCTACGGCACCTACTACTATCAGTTCAACAACGGTAGCTAATCCTAAAATTTCTACTTTTGGAGGTACTGAAACGTACAATGTAACTGTTACAGAAACAAACTCTGGCTGTACTGTTGCTTCAAATGCTACTGTCACATTGAGTTCTACTGCCTTAACACTTTCCTCTTTGTCCAATTCAAATCCATCTTTTTGTGCAGGAGACTCTTCAACACTTACAATTAATGTAACTGGAGGTTGTCCTCCTGTTACTTACGTATGGAGTAATGGTGCAACGACCCAGTCTATCAAGGCAAAGCCTTCTATGACAACACTTTATTCTGTGACCGCAACAGATAAAAGTGGATCTACTGTTTCAGCATCATCAACGGTTACTGTAAATAATCCTCAACCAGCTTCAGCCACAGGAGCTACTCGATGTGGACCTGGATCATTAACGCTTAATGCAACCAGAACAAGCGCTACCGATTCTCTTAGGTGGTATGCTACTTCTTCTTCAACAACAGTTTTAGGAAATGGAAATAGCTTTGTAACACCTGTTTTGTCTTCTGGCGTTACAACTTATTATGTTGCGGAAGAGCAAATTAGTGGAACCATGAGTGCTGGAAAATTAGCTCCAGAATTAACGGATGGAACTTTTTCTAACACTGGATGGGGTGTTGTTTTTGATGTGATTTCATCTACCACGCTTCAATCAGTAGATGTTTACTCGACAAGTGCTGGTACTATAGATATTAAAATTATGGATGCCACGTTAACTACAGAGTTGTTTTCTACAGGAAATATTGCTGTAACTGCTGGGGGTGTAACTACACCTACTACAATACCATTGAACTTTAATATCCCAGCAGGAACGGGTTATAGAATGTTGGTTAAAGCTTATTCAGGAGTTAATTTGGTTAGAGGCTCTACCAATATAGCATTTCCTTATAATACTGGACTAGTAAATGTAACCGCATCAGAATGGGGTGGTACCACTACAGGTACTTACTATTTCTTCTATAACATAAAAGTGCCGTCAGTGTGCTCAGGTGCTCGATTACCAGTGACAGCTACAATAACTACACCTCCATCATTAACGTTAAGCCATACTAGTCCTGGATCAATATGTGCTGGAAAAAACCTCAATAACGTCACTGTTTCAGGAACAGGTTATACAAATTATGCTTGGACACCTTCAGCATCTGTAACCAACAATGTGGCGGATGGCTCAGATGTAAACTTAGCACCAGCGGCTTCTACTTCGTATTCTATCGTAGCTACTGGGGGTGGATGTACAAATTCAACCTCTTTCCAATTAGATGTTAAAAATGCACCGACTGGTGTTTCCGCAACTGCCACACCTACTATTATGTGCAATGGAGGTTCTACAAACTTAACTGCCAACTCTAGTTCAGATTCTGCTGGTTATGTAAATCTAAGCGAAGGCTTCGAATCTGGAATTCCAGCATCATGGGTTGTTATCAATGGTGGTTCAGGAAACAATTGGACTGTTCCAGCGAGTTTATCTGGATTTGCTCATTCTGGATCTAAAGCAGCAGAGTATCTATATAACTCATCTTATGCTGCAAATTCATGGTTAATTACTAAAGGATTGAACTTAGTTAGTGGTCAAACATATACGATAAGTTACTGGATTAGTACGTCTAGTTATTCTGAAAACTTAAAATTGACGGTTGGAACTTCTCCAACCATTGCTGCACAAACTACAACCTTACAAACGTTTGCATCATACTCTAATTCAACATATACTCAAAAAACCATCACTTATGCTCCATCAAGCTCGGGAACTTATTACTTTGGATGGAACTGTTATTCAGCTGCCAATCAGTATTATTTAGATTTAGATGATATTACTATAACAGGTGGTACTATCACTCCTCCTAGCTACGCTTGGTCTTCTGCTCCAGCAGGTTTTTCATCTTCTACGCAAAATCCAATGGGAGTAGCTCCTACTGCGAATACAACATATACAGTTACATCCACTTTTGCTAATGGATGCTCCGTATCTGCATCAGCAGGTGTAACGGTCAACCCTCGCCCTACAGCTGTAGTAAGTGGTAGTGCAAGCGTATGTACGGGCCAATCTACTACAGTGAGTATTGCTTTGACAGGAATGGGTCCATGGGCGCTAACCTATACTGATGGTACAACGCCTGTAAATGTAACAGCTATTGCTTCAAGTCCTTATACATTCAGCGTAACTCCAAGTTTAACAACAACTTATACCCTGACTGCCCTATCAGATTCAAAATGTGCAGCCATAGCAGCAGACATGACAGGCAGTGCAGTAGTGACAAATACAGGAGCTTGCGCCCCTACATGGTTAGGTACTACTTCAGCTTGGGGTACACCATCGAACTGGAGTACAGGCGCAGTACCGAACAGTTGTGCTACGAATATCACCATTCCAGCTGGTACACCAAATGAC
>CALAYL010000011.1 GCA_937894725.1 uncultured Bacteroidota bacterium | reverse complement strand
AGTTTAAACTCAAATAACCCTTATCATCTTTGGTAACTAAATTTGGATATATTTCCTCAGCTCGCGCAAGCATTAGTGAGGAACGAACGGTGCTTGTGTGCCTTATCATCTGATGAAATTTACTACTAAAATAACTTTTTTAAAACACACAAGCATCGCTTTGCTAATGCTTGCAAGTTGTGGAACACCAAGCAAAGGCAAAAAATAAATAGTTTATTCTTGTTTCTTCCACATATCAGTCTGTGTTTTATGCCAAATCTCCCATTGCTCGAATGTCCTAATGCTATCGGGAGTTGATTTCATCCCCATATAAGTTATTAAATGACTTCTTCCTATTGAGTCACTAAAAATGTCGTAGCCAGTCTTAACCACTAAATCTCTCTCGGTTTTGTCATTTAATTTATAATCAATAAAATAAGATTCAGTTGCTTCTCGTTTACCCGACAAATTCTGATACCTAGTCATAAAACAATCATAATCTTCTCCTTCACCTGTAAAAATTCCTTTTGCTTCCAATTCATGTAAGATTGGAATCTTGAATTTATTGTATAAAACTACAAATTTATTGTTGTTATTAATCATATATCTAAACACACAATTTAGTTTCTTTGTTTTGAAATTGACAGGCGTATCGCAAGGCAATAAGACACTTATCTTTAAAAATGTTACAGATTCGTTCTCCCAAGTAGTAATCAATAAATCATTTATTACAGTAGAATCATACTTATAGAGTAGGTTCACAAGCTCATAAACTACACTATCTATCGGGCATGGAAGTTTAACTTTTACAAATCCCTGTGTAGGATGAAAAGGGTCGAAATTTGTAGTGTTTTTTTTTACAGCACATGCTCCTAGTCCTAAAATGAAGACAACAACAATAACAATCTTCTTTATCACAGTTTGGGTTTGTTTAGGCTTAGAGCGAAAAATATAAAATTTTCAAAATTTTGAAGGGTGTTGTATAGTTTTTGATTGTACTTTTTATTTGGCATTGAGTTGCTAGGATCATACACACAGTAATATATAGAAACGCTATCTGTCCCAGCTAATTTATTTTCTCGGATGGCTGAATAGGTTGCATTATTTTGAAAGAGAGCCACTGCAAAAACTGGGCAAACATTCTTTGTTGCGAATTTTTGGTCTTCATTAGATAAATAATTTTGGGCTTGTTTTCTACTCTTTAAAACATTAGTAGGTTCATCGAGTTTTACTTCGTCTGGATTAGGGTGAGAATGAAGTTGTGCTAGTACAACTTGATTTCTATTCCCTTTTACACATGAATATGTATTTAATGGCTCCACTTCATTAAGTGACTCTTCAGCCGTGTTTTTAGCTATATTAGTTTGATTAATGCTTGTAACATGTAGGATTTTTGGGTTAGTCTTATCTAGAATAAGAAGCATATTTGACTCTATTAGCTCATTCTTTTCATTCCTAACATCAGATATTACTTCTTCAAAATGCTTTCTTATTGTTACGTAATCAATAAAGACTCTCTTTGATGCATCCACAGAAATTTCCTCAGAGTATTGGGTTGCAGGAATTGTTTCCATGTTTTTATCTTTAAGTTGAAGAAAGTCAGCTTTGTCCATTGCCCTAACTTCTTTCAATCCGTTATTAGATGGCAACTCCAAAAGTGTCTTTCCATTTGATTGCTCTATGAGTAATATTTTGCCATCACTTATTTGGATTTTAGATTCATATTTTTCCCAAAATGAACCTGCGTTTGCACCTTGTTTAGAAGCATTTATTCTATTTCTTTTAAGCATTTTGATATGAGTTTGAAACATGAATAGGAAATGCATATAGACGTTGAAAGTCAATAGCATATTGAAGCTGAAAAATGCTTTCTGCGTTTAACGATTTTTCAATACCAATTTTTTGGTCTAATACAACCTCTTTTACAGGCAAAAGATAATATTCAATTGTTTTCACTCTCCCCTCAGTCCATACTTCCACTACCACCTCCACATCCTCCACCATCACCGCCTCTTCGTCTTTGCTTGGCTTCACGGCTATGCCATATACTAGGCGGTAATAGACCTGCTTTTGCTCGTCTTTTTCTATTGAGATACTTCTGCCTCCTATATACACCGCATTGTCAAAAAACGTAGGCTTAGTAGTATCTAGGGGTTTCGCATTGGCAGAGGGCTCTACAGGTCTGTATTTGGGGTGTACTACACTCCAGTCAAAGGCTTTCTCTTGGGCATTGAGCGGGCGGGCGGGTTTTCTGCCTTGCATAGCCTCGTCAAACTCTTTCATAAATTGGGCTACAAGGGCTACCGCTTCTTCTATACTATTTATCGATCTGCCGTAGCTGCTGCCAGGCTCTCGGTCATTTTGGAGTGTCCAAAATCCATTGTCATAGACCGTGCAGAGGGCATAGCCACCCAAAAAGCCACCCGTAGGGCATGCCACTGCCGCAGCTTCTATACGCTGCTGTAGTAGCTGTATGGTCAGTGGGTCATGGAGGCGGTAGATGTTTATGGTATCCATAGGTAGGTCTAAGGGGTTAGCGGTCCGAAATGCTCATTTGTAGTGATGAGGTCAGGGTTTAATCGCTTATCATCGCTCTGCCAGCAGGGTAGCCCTATGCCAGCTGCGCCTTTGGCACTCGTCTGCAATATTACCAGATTGGTAGGTGCTTTGGTGTGCCAACTGCTCACCACAGTTGGGTCGGAGTGGTTAATATTTACAGCTTTTTCGAGCTCCTTTAGGATAGTTTGTATTACCGGAACTTTAGATACAAATTTTGCATCTAATAGCACCCCATTTTCTAAATAGTGGAGTACCATATTTTCATATCCTGGCTTCACCGTCAGTATCACATTGGCATAGCCGGCTTGTAGAAATTTTTCAAACACATCATCATTGTCTCTGATAGAATAGACCTTAGCCCATCGCCCTTCGGGTGCTGGAACACCCTCAGCATCAAACTGCCAAAAGTAAGGATAAAATTTATAGCTCATTATCTCCCATTCAAAGGCATTTTCAAAAAACTGGAGAATAGGGGCTCCAAAATCTAAACTGCCCATGTTTATTTGCGGATACCCATTGGATTCTACGATATTATTAAAAAAATTAAAGATAATCGAATTGCCCGCTAGAAGACTGATAGCTCCTTTTTTTAGTTCTTGCTGCTCTATCAGCCTATTTTTAGTAGGGTTGTTGCCGTATTGGAGTGTAGAATTTTCTTTCAGCGCATTTACGTTTCTTTCATAGTCCGCTAGCTGCCGATTGTAGGCATCCATGATAGCGTTATAGGTGTCTAACTGCCAAGATTGGAAGGCTTCTTGTGTTAAATGACAATGTACTATCACAGTGACATAATAAGATGTAGCTATGTAAGACATCATAGCAATAGGTAAAATCTTAGAATATTCCCTACTAAATGCAATATCTTGACTTGTCCACCATGTATTACTACTTGAATTTGGTATAGTTATAGATTTACCGAAAAAGGCATCTCCCACGTTTACACCAATAGATGCTGTTGTAGTTCCATTTATCTGACCTGCTATGCTAATTTCCACTCTGGCGGATTTCGCTACGTATCCTTCATCAATTATAATACCCTTATTGTCTGTTTGAGCAAGATGGTATGTTGCTATTCCCTTTTTATATAACAGTGGAGAAACATCTAAATGTTCATCAGTATTATATTCATATACATTAGAGATTATAACTGTTGATAATGGATACTTTATGCCTGTCACCCCATACTTTGCAGCTAGAGATAGATAATTTGTATCATTTATATCTTTTGCCTCAATTTGCGGTTTTTCAGGCATTACTATTACCCCTGCTGCCGTAGGCAGAAAAGTAGCAGCTTTTCTATGCCACGCAGCTGGGTCGGGTATATTTAAATTGAGCATGAGCCGTTTGCCATAATTCATCAGCTTATTTTCATACTTTTTATCTACCCATCGGTAGATGCCTATGTTGTTAGATTTTTCTTCCCCTTCTAGCGGTTCGTTTTTGAAGCTATGTAGATTTATATCCTCCCATTGTTTGATTACGGTTAGCTTCTCATAGTTTCTAGTCCGCTGAAAAGTTCTGTTTCTCGCCCTCTCTACTACACTCTTAGAATACTCCGTAGCGTTTTTATCTGTCAGCATAGTACTTTGACTCATTGAAAAACCTGTATTAGCAGTGATGTTCACAGGACCCGCTTTGCCACTAAGCGATAGCGATACATCGAAGCTGAGGTCTTGGTTCATTATCTTTTCAGACTCTCGCTGCATCGCAAATCGTTCACTCGTTTGAGTGTCTCGTTCTTGCTCATTTTCGGAGATAGACTCCGATTCGGTGGTTCGCTCTTCTCGCTCCAGATAGGTATTTTTCCGTTCACGGGTTTCGCCTATCATCACATTTTCGATGTGCGCTATTTCACCAGCCTCATAGCAAACTACTTGTTGTTCTACACGTAGGTATTCGCCTACTTTTATTACTTCATTTAGATTCAGTGCCATAATGTTGTTTTTTGGGGGTTATAAATTAAGTTTTAAAATTATTCTACAAGTATTATATGGAAAAATAAATTAGGGAATTTCTGCTGACCATCGCATCTATAATCAGAAACAGGGTCAAATCCAGAAAACCTTGGAGAATGCTGAATATAAAAATCTCGTTCGGCTCTAAAGTTTTGTTTCGTAGAATCTTCAATATTGAAATAAAGATTGAAAATAGAGCCCGGCTTGGTAAAGAAAGTCCCATATATTTCTTTAGAATATGGGTGTTTATTTCTATACTTTTCTAGCAGATCCCAATCAATTTCATCATCAAATTCGCCACCAAAGAAAATTCTATCAATGTTTTTTTTAGTTTCAAAAAAACTAATAGAAGCATTTAATCTCAAGGATATATCTAACAAAAATTTAAAGGGTATTACAAACTCTAATTTATTATCTGTCTTTTTTACTCTAATCTTGAGAGTATAAAAGTAGTATCCTCCATTATTATTGATAAAATCTAAGCACAAGGTATCGCAATAAGACATAATACCTAAATAGTGCTCGGTGTTATTGTCTAGAGATATATCCGCTTGTGTAAAACATTCTATGGTGTCTGCTTGCACTATCATAACTCAATAAAAAAGGGATAAGAGAATATTAATATGTATTAAAGATAAAACAGCGTGTTCTTGATAGAGATGGTCAACCTCTTTAGTTTTTAGTAGTTGGGTATCTCCATTACTATATTTTCTTATGGTATTTTCAATTTCAAAACTAGGTATATGTGTTTCTACTTGATATGGAATATAACCTGCCACATTTAACTCGTGTGCTAAAAGCTGAACAAATGGATGGAGTCTAAATGGGCCATAAATACAATTCACACCTACGGATGATATCATCGTTAGCCTTTTTTCGGGAGAATAATTCCATACAACGTTCCCGAAGCTAATAATCTTTACTTCCTTCTTTCTTTTATCTTTGAAATCAATAGAAGATAGCCATCTTGCTTCTGCATCTTCAATTTTATAGAATTTCAAAAGCTTTACTAAGGTCGGAAATACCTCCAAATATAATCTATCAAATCGCGCTTTATCTTCTATTATTTCACCGACATTAAACTGAAAAAGTTGACTTATACCAACATTTGTCGGGTCTTTTTTTATTTCCTTAATATAAAACTTTTCTAATTCTTTGTTTTTTTGAAACCAATCCTCTGAAAGTGGTAAAATCAACACTCTTTCAGCAAAGTGCTCATTGTAGTGCCTAAACAGCAAAGATGAAATATCTCTGAGCGATCTAGGAATATTGTTTTTATTTATAGTTGTATATTCTATGTATCTATTTCGAATAAGATGTAAGGTATTTTCTGAAATGTTCTTTTTTTCTTTTAGGCTAGCTACTTTGCGTTTTGTGGTTGTTAATAGAAATTCCAAGTCTCCTTCTATTTTATATATTGATAATCTTTCGTTTAATAAATGATCTATATCATTAAAAAAAATTTCAAGTGATTTGCCATTTATTTCTTCATAATCAAAATAAGTATCTTTTGCATCCTTGCCTTTTATAATTGCTATACTTTTTATGTATCCATCTCGATATGCTCCTTTCCAGTAGCATAAAATCCTGTTATACTCAGTTCCTTCTTCCGATTCGTCAATAAATACCACCTTTGCCCCCATTGGTAATATTATATCTGTTCTGTCTTCATATTGCTGTGTCTCTCCCTTCTTATTTTTCAAAGGAGAGTCATAATGAATCCTAAGAGCCACTTTATTTTGACTAAAGTTGTACATCTATTGCTCTTTTACTACACCTTATAATGAGCCTCTTATTTCCTCCTTATAATTAAATATCGTACCATCTACTACCACTGTTTTCTGCACGCTGTAAGGCATGAGGGTACTTACTCTTCTCGCTTGCTTTCCTATTTCTTTGTTTATTTCACGAAACAGATATTCATAAGAGTATTTTGCTGTACCAGAACACAAAAAATAAGTAGTAAGTAGTTCGCCTCCAGTGGTGAGTATATCCTCCATGCTGGTAGCACATCGTTTAGCTATATATTCCAGTAAGATTTCTTTGGTCAGATATTGAGTATCTAATGCGGGTCTGTCATTTAGATTTGAGGGGCTACCCTCTTCATCATACTCTAGTATAAATTCACTTACTAATTTTGTTTGATCCTCTATTATCTGTTCTCTTACAAACTCGGTAGTTTGCAAAGTAGCTTGCCATTTAGTGAGTTCCTCTTTTGCAGTGGCTAATTGCTCATCTCTTGGGTCAGGTTCTGGAGTGGATACCCCAACAAACATAGATGGAAGTGGGAAAATATCTTTAGGTAGCTCTATTGGAGCAGTAAAAATAGCGTAAATCTCTTCTGAGTCAATAAAATCGCCCGCATTATTTAGCTCTTTAGCTAAAAATAATACATTTAGCAATTGAGATATTCCAACAGAGAGTGAAGAATACCCTAAGATAGATGTGGCAATCAATATATCCCACATCATAAGTTCTGTTTCTACAAAATTAGCAGAGTTGATGATGTCAGCATACGAATCTTCTGGGTCATATTCAGAATCAAAAACCAACAACGTTTTAATTTTAGACTTTAAATCTTCTTTTTCTAAAGCATTTTGGTTTTGGTGTATCCAATCTATCTGTTCAAAAACGTTCTTCATTCCTTCGTCTTCTAAATATAAATTGCCATTTGCGAGATCACTTGTGTCTTTAAAATCAGATAAAACAGCCATCATAGCGCCCAATTTATCATCTTCGTTTTCAGGATTATGCTTTGCTATGGTTAATTTTTGCACTAAGGTATCATCCCATTTAGCTTGCGTTATCACTTCGGGCTTAACCATCACTCGGGCATTAGCCTTGATTGGGGTCGGCAATGTTGGGGTGGTGGTTTCATTCACCAAATTTGCAGGAGGTCTCAGGTTTACAAACCGAAATACCTCAGAGGTAATGGTAGCCATAATTTAAAGTTTGGTAAAAAAAATAGTGAGAAGATACGTATTAAAAATATGTATATATGGGGGGGGGTGGAAAACTGAAACTACGAAGCATAAATTCGATATTCTATACCAAATTTTAAAATATTAAATTTAAAACCCAAATTAATAAGTGTTTATTTTTCAAGATTTAGTGAAAATTGCTAGCTTATTTGCAAAAATATGATTGAGCAAAGCCTATAACTTATATGCAATATCATTCAGTTAATATTTATATTCTATATAACTTTTTATTTCAAAGAAACCCTACCGAAGACTACCTCTATTATTGCCTTATGAGTGAGATTGATTATAAACTTAACCTAATTTTACACATAAAAAAACCACCGAAGTTCGGTGGTTTTTTAAATATCTAAAGAGAATATTACTTCGCTCTTTCTTCGAGTGTTTTGAGCACTCCACCGATAAGATGACCCCCATTTGCTTGCAAACCTCCCATCACGTTGTTGATAGGTGATAACAAAGCAGAAAGGATATCTCCAATGAGTTCGT
>CALAYL010000010.1 GCA_937894725.1 uncultured Bacteroidota bacterium | reverse complement strand
AAGAAAAAGGCGAGACTATCATATGGATCAGCCAATCACTTTTGCAAAAGCATTGTGAGGGTTTGAGTGATGTATATCTAAGGAAAGTTAGATGTATGAAGTCGTCAGGAAAGTGGAACGACTGGACTTTTCAAAAAATAGAATCTACATTTTATTACAGGCATGATGCCATCCCAAATAGGAAGCCAGCTTGTTATCAAAGCCAGTTACCTAGTGCTGAAGAGTTGATATCAATGGCTAAGCAAACATACGTAGAGCCAAAAGGATTGACTGATGAAGCAAGCGAGTATATAGCTAGTCATTTTACAAAATACACCACTCACTACAATGAGTATGAGGCTAAACAAGCTCTGTCGCTGGCTAAGGCCTGTGCCTTTTTAGAGTGGGCGGTGCGATACCTTCAGGTCAATCAAATAGATGTGCGCCCTAATGCTTTGTTTGAGGAGTTTGGTGCAATGGTTCAAACACTTGAATTGAGCTATATACCTAGCTACTATCGAAATTTGAAATATAAGATACTCGCTGTTTACAATGGAGAAGCCAGTATAGCGGAGCAAATAGATTTGCCACGAGTAGGCAACTCAAATGCTGTACAGCATAAAGAAGATGAGGAGTTGATAGGCTGGATATATCAACTGCGCTCTATGGGTCAGAACTGGACAAATAGCCATATAATCAGAAAGATAAAAGCGGAGTGTACCAAGGTGGGTAAGTCTGCCCCATCAGACAGATGGATCGGTGAGGTGATGGAAAGTTGGAACAATAAGTTTTTGACTGCCAATGGAAGATTTGGCGACAAGAGTAAATATAGCAGTGTGTATAGAAGCTCTATGCCTACGGCTAATGCCCTTTTTGCTGGCGACTGCTGGGAAATGGATGCAACTAGAGTAAACATGATACCACATGCTGGTAAAGAAGGGAATAAACTCCAATTTTTATACATCATAGCTGTTCGTGATACCTATAGTGGAGATGTAGTAGGTATGCACTTTGACCTGAGCGAAGATAGATGGGCATATGTGAATGCTCTCCGCAATGCAGTAGAGAATACTGGCTACTTGCCATACGAATTGCGCTATGATCGTTTCCCTGGTCACAATACGGAGGAGATGAAAAATCTCTTCAATGACATGCTTTACTTGGGTGTGAAGCTCACATGCACCTACAAAGCCAGTGGTAAGGCACGTATGGAAAGATGGTTTGGATCTATGCAAAGTATAGCTCTCCAGGAATCACCAATGTACTACGGAGAGGGAATTATGAGTAACCGTAAGTCTGCACACAGATCGGCAGATTATTTGGCTAAAATCAGAAAAGTAGCTAAGGAATCGGGATGGGACTTTGACCAAGCGAGTAAAGAGGCCGAAATGCGAATAGACAACTGGCTCAATACACCTTACAGCCAATGGAGTAGAAAATATGCTAGTGTAGAAAAGAGTGCCAAGCAGCTACATGAAGATAGCGAAAAACCTAGTGTCAATTTTATAGGCCAAGCTACTATCGCTTATTTATTTGGTCTCCGAAAAATGCTTCAGGTGCGACACAATGGACTTATCCGCACGGAGATCAACAAGGAGGAGTTCGTCTACCGAATAGAAGATTATAGTGTGGTGAGCAGATATGGCCAAGTGCTATGCTGCTACGATGTGAATGACCTCAGCGTAGTGCATATCTATGAGCCAGGTATAGGTGTCATGAAAAAATACTTAGGCATTGCCAATGAGGTAGCTCCAGTAGTAGTATTTGGAACTGATGCTGGCAAGGGTCTTGGAAAACAGATGGCTATCATCAAACACATCGAAGAGCAGCGAGAGCAGGAGCTTCAGCTGAAGGTAGCCAATGGAGGTATGACATGGCAAAATGATTTGGCGATCCGCACTCCACTAAAAGTAAGCAAGCAAGAGTTTGAAAGTGCCGAAAGTGTAGCCGTGAACCGATATGTATTCAAAGAAGATGATGGAGCTGGCTTAAACTATGACCCGACCAATGATTTATAAAAAAAGCTACTCGGTGAGAGTAGCTCCTTAAATGTCAACTATCAATTAACATAAAATCAAAGTACAAAACAATGAAAAATCTACAACAAACAGTAACGGAGCTTATCAACAAGGAAAAGCAGAAATTGGGATCGTACTCTGCCGTGGCTAATAAATGCGGAGTGAGCGAGGCTACAATCAGTCAGGTACTCTCAGGAAAATATGGCGCAGACGGTGATGCTATGCTTCACAAGATAGCTCATGCCTTGGGATTGGATGAGGAGGATGCCAACTGGAACATAGCACCGATTGGCAATTGGAATACGATTGTGAAACTGGCAGAAACGGCTCGCAAGAAGAGCATGTTTATAGCCATCAGCGAGAAAGCTGGTAGTGGCAAAACGGCTACTTTAAAAGACATTTACAAGCAGTCTAAAGATGGAGTTTACTACCTCCAATGTAGAGAATGGGGCAAGCGAGAGTTTATGCGCAATCTCTGCAAATCGCTCGGAATAGCTACTCCTACAGGCTATGCTAGTAATGATGAAGTAGGTGAGCTAGTATTTGAATATTTCGCCAAGAGAAGGTCAAAAAAGCCACTACTGATCATAGATGAAGCTGACAAGCTAAAGCCAGCGGCTCTCCGATTTATGATACCACTATACAATGAGCTGGAGGATAAGCTCGGTGTACTGATCGCTGGTACGGAGAATTTAGAAAAAGAAATCAAGCGAGGTGTGCGCTTTGCTGGCAAAGGGTTTGATGAAATCGACAGTCGATTTGGCAGAAAATTCATACACCTCATAGGAGCTACTCAAGTAGATGTATCTAATATCTGTAAAGCTAACGGAATACTAAGTTCGGATGATCACAAAGCCATATTCGAGGAGTGTGGCACGGTGACTCGCTCGCTCGAAAATAGAGACATAAAAGTGGTGGAGGATCTGCGAAGGCTAAAGCGAATTATTCAACGCTATCAATTAATCAATCAATAAAATCAAAAAAATGGAAAATCAAACTATAAGAGAAAGAGAGAAAATATTCGTGCATTACGAACACATCAACAAGTGGATAGCCTCGTGCTACAGTACAGAACAATTAGTCTGTTGTAGAAAGGCGATGGACAGCTTTGCTGACTGCTTTGTAAAGCACGTAGCCGTAGCTCTTTTTTACAATGACCTAGATGCTATGTATAGAGAAAGGCATGTGACTCTTTCAGGAATGGAGATGGCGTATTTGCAGCTTTTAAATACAGCAGCATGAATAAGTCTAAAGTTTTAAGCCCAGCCGTGTTGGTAGTGAATATCAAGCAAAAGATGATAGAGATAAATGCGCTATTGGGTCAGCTTATTGAGGTGCGCTCAAAGATAGATGGGAATCATGAATTGGATTGGATACTTGACGAACTTGAAACGAAGCATTTTATAACGATACAAATGATTCGGTCTGCCAATAGGCTCAAAAAATTGGCAGCAGCTCGCCAGCTCTTTTGTTGGTATGCACGTCAACACTCCTTTTTGACCTTAAAGCAAATAGGCGAGATGATACATAGAGATCACAGCACTATAATACATAGCATACAAACATGCCAAGACAGGCTAGACACTCAAGACTCCCTTATGCTGGAGCTTTATGATTCGATTTTTACAACTAAACAATAAATAAAAATGACAAAGAAATTATCTACCGAGGAGCTAAAGCAGCTACTCGCAGAAAGACAAAAAGAAGATGTAGCAGAGCAAGCTGCTAAAAAAGCAGCCTACGAAAAAAGCAAAAATGCGTTGATACAAAGCATCGGCATCGTAGGTATAGATCTCTTTAGTCAACTGGCCGAAGCTAAGACACTTTTTTTTCAAAGGATGCATACATTCAAAGAAGAGATGCTGGAGTATGGAGACATCAAAGGTGGCGAGAAAAACAAAGGTAATTTTGAAATCAAGAATGAGCATTTCAAGATACAGTACAGCTCAGCTGTGAAAAAGGAGTTTGATGAGCGAGCTGATTTGGCTGAGGAGAAACTAAAACTTTTCTTAAATGGATTTGTGAAAAAGCGAGATAAGAAGCTCTATGGTTTAATCATGGGTATGCTAGAGCGCAATTCGGTGACAGGCGACTTGGATATAAACAACATCAATCGACTGTATAAGCACGAAAACGACTTTGATGATGCCGATTGGAAAGATGCGCTTCGACTATTCAAAGAAGCTTACAATCCGACTACTACTTCTAACTATATCCGCATCTATCGCAGAAATGAAAACAACGGATGGGACTTGGTGAATCTCAATTTTTCAAGCATCTAAGATGAATAAGTATAGCCTCACATCTACTGTTTTTGCAGGGCAGGTTATCATGGGCTATATCCTTGGTCAGTTGCACTATTTCGATAGCACTGGCGCATCGCTAGATGATAAGCAATACTTCTACCTAATAGATAATATGCCTATCAAAGAAGAGGACATCCATGCCTTGGTCAAAAAGAGCAAAACAGTGTCTATAAAACTCCTGCCAACTGATTTGAGTTTTGACAGATTCTGGGCAGAGTACAACTACAAAATAGGCAATAAAAAAAGAGCTAAAAAGCTGTGGTCAGATTTGAAAGAATCTGACAAAATAAAGGCTTTTGAAGCGATGCCAAAATACAAGCAGTTTTTGATGCTGAAAAACGGTATCGAAAAACTATACCCTGAGACATTCCTATTCCAAAGAAGATTTGAAAACCAATATTAATCATGGCTAAAAACAAATACGCTGCCACTTTTGCGCTTATCAAGCACATTCAACAGTTCGACCCTGAATACACCAGTGTGGAGGCCGTGCGAGCTTTCACGGATGGCAAACATACGAGTCTGCGAGATGTAGCTGACAATCAAATATACTACTTGAATCAAATGCTCCAGCAGGTAGCAGCTACGCCTAGCAAGCCTAAAGAGAATGCCTATGCTGCTGATCCGAGAGATAAACAGCGGAAGGCAATTATTGCCATCTTCAGATCCAATGGCAAGACAGTACAAGATGCCAAGGCTTTTTGCGAAACGAATGGGGTATTTGGCGTGAAACGAGGCTTTAATGAGTATTCAGGTCAAGAGCTTTTTCAGCTCGCTAGAATCAGCGAAAAATTGTTTAGGCCATGAAAAAAGTAACACTCAAACTTACTTATGATGATGCTCAATTTTTAATTAATGTATTAAGACCTTGGCATCATAAAAATGGGAAGACAGAAATACAAATAATGGTTTCAGCTCTAAGTGTAGAAATAGCAATCATTATCAAAAGGAAACTATTTTTTGCTTATGATGGTAAGAAGTCATTTACATTTTCAGTAACTCAGGGCATAGCCCTCCGCATCATAATCGGGAGCAACGATTTCCGAGAGTTTTCTCCCCTACAATTAGCCACTGCATATCCTATTTACGAAACCCTAGACAAAAGCATAATAGCATGTTAAACGCAAAACGATTTTTAGTGCCAAACAGCATCACAAGTATGGCTGCGGTGCATATTAAAACATACGAATCAGGAGACAGAAGCGAATATCAGTTTCGGCTGGCTGACTGCAATAGGACTGTAAAAATATGGGGAAAGCTAGATGACCCTGAGCAGATCCAGGAAGGTATCGAAAAGATGCAAGCTATCATCCAAGCTGCCACAGCTCTCAAAGACAGATTGCGAACTCTTCAAATTCTACTAAACTCTCTATGAAAAAAGCATTTGGTGTGAAAGATTTTTTAAATAAAAAATTCAAGACGTTGAAATTTGAAGGAGACTGGAAGCTCTTTTGTGGCGAGCCTGAAGATAACTTTAGTGCCATCGTATATGGCATGAGTGGCAATGGAAAGACAGACTTTTGTATCCAATTTGCAAAGATGCTCACTCGGTTTGACAAGGTGTATTACAACTCTTTTGAGCAGGGTATATCCAAATCACTCCAGGAGTGTCTGCATCGCCAGCAGTTGGCATCGGTCAATGGGCGTATCATCTTTGGTCACATGGAAGATTATGAGGCTATGAAGGAGCGATTGGCACGAAAAAAATCGCCCAAGTTTTGCTTTATAGACAGCCGTGATTATATGGGATTAACTGCTGAGCAGTTTAAAGAGCTGAAGGCTTTATTTCCTAAAAAATGCTTTGTCATCATCTGCCATGAGGATGGCGCAAAGCCTAAAGGGAATCATGGCAAGAGCATAGAGTATATGACCGACATCAAGATCAGAGTAAGAGGATTTGTGGCCATGCCCAGGAGCAGATTTGGAGGCAATGAAGATTATGTGATATGGGAAAAAGGAGCAGCCGATTACAGAGAGAAACTGAGAGAATTAAAACAGCTAAAAATCAAACAATAAGATGGCGAAGCAGCGCAAAAAGAAAAAATACGACAGACAGCTTCTGCTCGAAAAGTATGATAGGATATGTAAGGAGTTTAAGAAAATGAGTGCCGTAAAACAGCATGATGTCTCAAAATATTCCTATGAGTACATTCTCAATCACATCGGTAGAACTAAGTTTTTTCTCAATCCTGACACCATCGCAAAGATAGTCAGAGAAGAGCCACTAGAAGGTTATTTATCAAACAACAAAAAATAATAAAATGTCCATCATCACTAAAACAATTTCAGACTATCGCATCATCAAACATCGTGGATTCTACACTGTAGAGCGATGCTACAAAACGCTCCTCTTTGGAATTACACTATTCAAAGATTGGGAGAAAGTACGAGAATACAGAAAGGACAGAAAGCTCCGCAGCTACCTCTCGCTATACAAACATTTTCAGAGCATAGACACAGCTCAAGCATTTATCAAAAACGAAGTAAAAGGCAAGCTTTCAAAGGCCGTTCAAAAGGGCTTTAAAAAATAGGAATTATTCAATAACCATAAAATCAAAAAAAACATGAAACTAAAAGAATTTAACACAGAAAACGTAGAGAAATCACGCAGAGGACAGGCATCTATTCGATTGACAAAGTCGGGGATGATTAGCATTTCAAAAGAGTTGGGCGAGTTGCTCCAACTGAAAGTAGGAGACAAACTGGCACTGAGTCAAAATGAAGATAAGCCAAAGGATTGGTATCTTAATGTAAGTCCTATCGGATTTGCAATTAGAAACGATAGCAAAAACGAAAAGGAGAAGAATCGCTTTGCATTCAACTGCTCTTCATTGGTTCAAAAGCTATTTGACTCGATTGGCTATGAAGGTAGTTCTATTGCATTTTTGGTGTCTGAAGAGGCTGAAAAAATAAGCAAAGTAAGCTACTATGCTATACTCACAGCAGGTTATAGACCGAAAGAAAATGACTAGCCATGACCGAAAAGCAAAAAGCAATCATCTTATCTGCCCATCAAAACGATGGGCAGATAACCAAAGCGGAGGCGGTGCAGCTGATAGGAGGCTACTACTACCACAATGCCGATAAGTATGTAGGCGAAGTGCTAGCAAGACTTGTAAAGACTAGGGTGCTAAACCGCATCCAACGAGGAGTGTATGAGTTAGCTAGGCTAGACAAAGCTGCACTACCCATGAGCGAGGCAGATAAGAGACAATTAGTAATTCAATTCTAAACAAAAAACCACCCAACCATGATCACCGAAAAAGAACAAAAGCTAATAGATAAGTGGATAAAGGAACTAGCAGATGCTGGCTGTACCTATGATGATATGATCAACATCTTCAGGCTAGCACAGAAAAAATGGGATGCGCATCAAAAGGCGAAAAAAAACACACCTACATCATGGGCAGTAACTGGTACACATCATGGCTCAATCATAGATGCTCCTACTGAAGGTGAAGCTCGTAGAATTTTTCATCACTATTACAATGGAGAGACTATTACTCATGTAGCGAAACGCTCTATACCTGCATGGTGTGATTAGTGCATTTTAAACCTTTATTCTATAAGTTTACTCATCTTGTATTTCTAAAACTAATCCCTCATTTACCATAAGTTCGTTTATGTCAAAATCAAACTCTTGTAACTTAAGCGAACTATCTAGTACAAAGTCAATACAGTATTGACAATTGTTTTTAGTCCATTTTCTTTGTCCCCAAATTTGGGCAAATTGTTTACCACCGATTGTCCTTCTGACAGAAGGAGTTAATAGCTTGAACTTTGCAAACTTTTTATAGTCAATTCCAAAGCTTAAAATTTTGACTGCATTTTGAATCTCAATTAATGATTCCCCCACATTATCAATAAAGTCACTCATTTTTCTGTCATCTCTTTTGTCCATAAAAAAGGAATTTAAGAAAGCTAAATTACGACCAAAATAAAATGGAGATTTCCCAAAATAACCAGATTTGGATTCTTCATAAAAGTAGATTAAATCATCAAAAGCAATGGCTGTTGCCTCTATACAATCTTCAATTTTATTGTTTTCTAATAACTGTTGAGCTTGCTCTAAATGCTTCCTTACATTGTCGTATTTAATTAAGGTTAAGAGTGAGATTTCTCTCCATTCGATATTGAAATGAGTAATAGTGTTCTGCTCGAAAAAGTCAGTTACATTAACCCTACTAATTTCAATGTCTGACTTAGATGGCAAAAGACCTTTATGCTTTATGTTTACCCTTCGAGCATTTAGATTTCTCATTGATTCTTTCAAGGTTAGAGAGGGAATACTTTCCCAATAGTCTAAAAAACTAAAACTCTCAGACTTTATGTTTTTATGCTCAGCTAATAATTTTAAAAACATTTCAGTGCTATCGTGCAATGATAAAATTGAAAAAGAAGCAATAGTTTCAAACTGCACTGATTGTTCTATACCGATTTTATGAAGATATTTAATCAGTGATAGTCGCTTTATTATTGTATCGTGGTTTAGCATGTTCTCTGATTATCTTAATTGCTTAGGATTGTTAAATGACTGACTAACGAAGTACCATATAGTACCATTAAGTTCAGGAGGTAGTGATAATGAAAGTATCAAACTTACAAGCGTACCAATTAGTAATGATTTCCAATCAAACTTTGAAAGCTCATCTACTTTTATTTTTAAATCATCTAGTTTTCTATCTATCATTTTAATGGATTCGTTTGGTAGATCCAATTGAGATATTCGCTCTTTTAATTCGTCAATTCCTTGGAGTACAAGTATCTTATCTGTATCTGAAAACTTCTCTTCAATATCTTCAATATTTGTATTTAAATAATTCTCATTTTCAAATGTATTCCATCCAGTTGGTGTGGTGAGTTCTTCGAATATTTCCCTCGCCCAATTTTTGAAATAGAATAATGTTCGATCCCATTTTCCCGAGAGAGAATAGCCGTTTGTGTTATCTACTGAAAAAATAGTAAGATAATAAGATCCAGGATTTTGAAGGGAGATACTGAACGAATAGTAATCATGTTTATATTTAACTTCAAAATTTTGGTTGTCTCCACTAGTGTTAAAGTCGATAATTTTCAATCCATTTACTATAACAATATCAGACAGTTCTTTTTTTTGAGCATTGGTTATTCTCATTACATCAACAGTTTTCTTTTGTTAATCAATTATTTCAATCACGTCACCATTCAATTTGCATCTAGCCTTGGTGGATGTGAGTATTAATGCTCCGAAAGCATTTTTGCCTCTGTATTGCATATTTACTACTACAGTGGAGTCAGGTAGAATGATGTAGCTTGAGCTTTCATGATCAAAACTACTTGGGTCATTCATTCTCTTTTTTACATATTGCATCAGCTGGTAGCTAGTGCCATTTGTTCCAAATGCTCTTTCGGCTTCTTTCTTTAAATACGCCTGGCTCTCTATCCTCTTTTTCTCATTCAGTACGCTGTCTTGTTGTTCTTCAGAGAGCATATCAAATGCCTCTTTATACTTAAGTTTTTCAGCTTCTTCTTTTTCTTTATCGCTTTTCTTTTGTTCTTGGTCGAAGCCATTCATAGAGCCAAATAGCATTATCATACAAGCGAAAAATGCTACTGGAAATCTTAAATTCAAATGCAAGTTTGCAAATGCAGATTGCCAAACTCGCTTACTCAAAAAAATCAAAGCTGCAACACCAATGGCTAATGAAATGTATGCATCTGAAGCTAGACACATGATAGCAAGAATTGAGATTATACCTGCAAAAATAATCTGATAGATTCTGTCTTTAGTATTGTTTTCCATACGATTTGTTTTACCAAATCTACAAAATACTATTCAAATTTTCCATCCACTTGTACACTCGTAATCAGTACCTCCTGATATTGACTAACGACTTTCTCCTCTAGCACTACACAGTGGTAGGTATGCTTAGTGATGATGAGTTGGTCATAGTTGTGATCATAGTCGGTGTCCACACGCTCCATCACCGATTGGCAGCCATCGGGCATCCATCGCTGGAGGCTCTCATGTACCTTTTGAGCCGTGCGCAGATGCTCCAGGTCGAGGGCTTGCTGAGTGGGCGATTTCTTATCCAGGTTGCGAGTGCGCTTGTAAGTACTCTCTACTACGTGAATCACAAAGCCACTATTGTGCGCCTGGAAGGTCGGGTGCATCTGCTCCCATTGGCCACCGAGAAATTCGATAAAAACGGCAGGCGTATTGAAGGCATCTTCACGCTTGGCATTGTCATCAGTGTATTGTGCATTGTAGAGGTCTATGTCTTTTACTATCGGAGCTTTGGCACGGATGCGAGCGCAGATGCTGAGGTAGGTTTGTGTGTTCATATAGTTGATTTATTGATTCCAAATTTTGGTGATGATCTTTTCTATTTTGTCTTTGATTTTGGCTTCGAGCTTTGGGCTATGGCCTATAAACTTTCGCTGTGGTATTTTTATTTGCAGGCTTCTACCGCTTTGCATTTTTGGAGCTATGGCTTTGTAGAAACCTTTTTCCGCTCCACCTCTCGCTTGGTAATACATAGCCCAAGCCCACTTCTTTGTTTTCTCATTGGCACGGATGGTGATCGTGCCACCCTCATTGTGTATATCGGCATATTTAGCAGCAGGAGCAGCCACAAATACTCGGATGCTGTTACCACTCACCGCTTTGGTCAAAGCTCGCTGTAATGTGCCTGTATCGTGCAAAATAGCCCTGCCTTCATTGCGCACTGCCCATCCGCTCCTGGCTTTCCATTTCTTACCCTCCCAGCTTTGGCTTTTAAAGTTGTCTTGAAAATGGTTTAAAGCCGTATTAGCCACCTGAGTTGGTAGTTTTTGTAGAGCTGCCTTCAGTTCCTTTATTCGTTCTATGGAGCTTTTCCCTTGGTGTCTGATAGGCATATTTGGATAGTTGAAAGGTTTGGTTTATATTTGTGGTAGCGGAGGGCTATATGCCCCCCGCAACTGCCCAAAGGGACTCAGCGATGAGTCCCTTTGGTTTTTTATAAGTCTTTGATTTTTTTCATGAAGCTCCAGTCTTTAACTTCGCTTTGATTTATTTTTATGACCGTATTTTTGCTAGTGATAATATAAGCCTCTTGAATATGCTCATATAGTTTTCCAACGAGGCAGTTTCTAAAAACTCTCTTCACTTCCGTCTGAGTGAAATTTCTATATCTAAAATCTAATACTACAAAATCGCATTTTTGTTTAGAGGCTTCACTAAATTGGCTTTGAATGGAACGAAGTGTATCCTCTTGAGGCTGTTTAAAATCCCCTATTTTCCCTCCAATCTCTACTTCAGGATTCTTTACCTTCTTTTCATTTGAATGTTCTCTAATTCTAAGTGTGATACCGTTTTTAGTAAAGATTTTCCCATAGATTATATTGGCTTTCAAATCAGATTTGTCTGCCTTGCTATGCACCCAAAGTTCAGCTTCAGTAGTTTTATCTACTTGCTTTAGTGTATAGTCGCCATCTTTGATAGCAGTAGTTTTGGTAACACTTTGCTTTGCTACTTTCATAGGCATTTCCTTTTCGCTAATAGTTTTTACCTCACTCCTCACTTTCTCAGGCATCGTTTTAAAATACGGATGCTTGTCTGAAAATGCCACGCCACCTATGCCCACATTGTTTTGAAACATAGGAGGTACTTCAGGGAGTTTAGGTAGAGGCTTTCCGAGATGCTCCTCCGCATCAAACTCATCTAGCTGGCGCACGGTACATCGGCAGTTCCAGCCATTCGGTGGATAGTATTTTCTCCAAAACGGATCAGATGCAAGTAGTACGATTCCCTCCAGCTTGGCGTGATCTTCCCTGGTGCGATCATCCATCACAGCATCATACTGAAGATACGGTAGGGCATCTGCTTCAGCTTGGATCTGATCCCATTTGCTCGCCATCTGACCTGAAGCTACAGCATGATTGTACTCAGCTTTTAGATAGGCTCTGTTGTAGGTTTCATCTATGGCCACCACGCTATCCATGAATTTTTTGAACGGCACTACCTCGCCATCTCTCACGAGTAGCCGACTTATCTCCTGAAGCTGTTGCCAGTTTTTCGCACCCGAAAAGTGATAGACATTGGTCTGAAGCTGATATAATGCTGTGCGAGCTGCATCATTGATGTCGGGGTCATTGATGTCTAATCCATAGCCCTCTTGAATAGCATTCATCAACTCCTGGCCATGTAGTCGTATCATATCCCGACTCACATCACCCTCTAGCTGTTGGCCATTATATATATCGGTAGCTATACGCTCTACCAGTGCTTGCCATTCTTTCTCATTCATGGCAGCAGCTGTGATCTTTGTACAAATCGTTTATCTCTCGGTGCATCTGAATGATAGAAGCCACAGGCGATTGGAGGTAGTCTTCTATTTTTTTCATTTCCTTTTTTTGTCCAGGAGATGGAGGATTAGGAGGCAGATCCGCTTGTTTCTTTTTACGAGCAGAAAGCGGAGTGTTGTATTTTTGCTCCCAGTGCGCTATGGGAACATCAAAAGTTTCTTCTAGCCATTTGTCTTGCTCAAAGGTGTCCTTATCTACTGCCTTTACTTCGAGGTAGCTCCCTTGTTTACCATCCGTTTTGAATCCATGCACAGCAAGTATCGGAAGCAAATGTTCGTTTGTCAAAGCCTCTATAAAATTGCGTAGCGAAGAGCTGACATCATCGCTCTTCAAATCATGTACTTCAGCTTGCGCTCTACTGCCATTCGCTCCTACATCATTGGCCATTATCTGAAGGAGTATCATCTTAGACAGCTCACTATTGCATCGTTCTATGAGTTTGTCATACACCATATAGGCATCTGACTTGGCAGACTCTATGAAGTCGATGTCTTCCGTTTGGTCTATGATGGCATAGCTAGAGCTACCCATGTTAATCAAGAAGTTCTCCATTCGGTTGATAGCCGCTAGGTCTCTAGCGTTTACCTTCGCCTTAGCGAGAGGCATTCCAAATCGCTCACAAAACTCGCTCCAGCATTGCATCGCATTTTTCTTAAACAAGACATATGGAGTGGCAGGGTTTAGCTCGCCAAGGTCATTACTATCGCCTATTTCTATCAGCCATTTCATCGCCTCTGCATCTTCAGAGTAGTTGATGGCATTATCAGCCAAGTCCCATTCGTTTTTGACCCATCCGCCACGCTCAGGTACTACATTTTTTCGAGGCACGAGCTTTAGCTTTATGGTAGCGTTTGCAGGATTAGCTTCCTCTATTTGAATCAAGCTATGGCCAAACAATACACTATCAATAGCATGTTTGCAAAACTCCTGAAACCATTTCTTTTTAAAGAGCTTCGTTAGCTCCTTATCTACTTTCTGATTTTCATCTACTATCTGAAATTCAGAGCCTGTGACATAAAGCAATAGTTGCTTTCGGATCATCCGCATGTGTCCGTCTAGGATAAGTGTCTCGTAGATGTTCAAGAGTTGATTTCGCCTAGGGTTATAAGGCGACTCTGCCTGCATCAGCGCATTTTTCCAATCCTGAATATCTTTATAGCCACGGTCAGTAGCTAGTTGTATGATTTGGGTGAGTGCTATCGGCTGCGACTGTGGTGCAGGTTTAGTCTGTTTGGGTGGAGTTTGTTTCTTTCGTGCCATTCTTTATTGGTTTACCAGCGGTGATTCATTTTTGTGTTGCCTCCAAATCGGGAGATACTTTGTTCGTTGCCCTCATCATCTATGGCAGGCGGAAGGCCTACAGGGTTCGACTCTCTTTTTTGAATAGCCTTTAAAAGTGCCAAGGCATCTTCATAAGCGATCCGTCTGATGTCGGGAATCTGTCGAGGATTGATTCGGAAATGCAATCGGTAGAGAGCTATGTCCATCACCAATGCTACGATGGTTTTGTGCCTATCTACTCCAGTAGCATCAAATATGGCAACGGTGTCATACAGTCCATTGAGGTAGCTACCTACTAGCTCTACAGCATGAGCATCTGCCTCTTCTAGTGCATCAGGCTCTCCATCCAATACATCATCTAGTATTTCGGCTTTGATGGTCTCTTTAAAATCATTTGTTTCTAAAAACATGAGGTCGCTTTATAGGTTAAAAAATTTCAATTCTCCCTTACTGAAGAGCAACTCTTCAGACTGTCTTCTATATACCAGTCCTGGCATTACTTCCAGTCTGCCAGTACGTGGATTAGTGCCTTTATTCCACTTTTTTAACTCTAGTGCAGCAGCCTCTATTCTACCAAGGTTTATTAATCTCAAAAGTGTAGAGGTCTGCAATGCTCCCACTCCAGCATTATAGCTGAAGCTTGTAAGTGCGCCTATTTGATCATCGTTTAGCTTGCTTTTAACTAAGGCTCTCACTATGATTTCTCGCTTGGTATAATCTTCCTCCAGCCATGCCTGAGCTTGCGCTTCTGTGATGCCAGGATATAAACTATAGGCTCTCTTTTTATCCGCTGCGCCTTTCAGAAATTTATGCGTGATAGGATCTACTAAGGCACGTCCCCAACCTACTGTCCATATTCCTGATGGACACATCTTAGGTTGTAGGCCTATCGTTTTGAGGTCGCCATCATGCAGACTCTCATAATGCTTGATGATTGCTGTTGCTTTTACATTCATATCAATATCGGTTTTTGTGTGATCGCTTGCCGACCACTGGTTTAAAATTGCTGACCCTCGCACTTCGGTCTAGGTAGTATTTGCCACCCTCTATGGCATCGTTAAAGTCATCAGGGCTTTTGCTGCCTTGCTCAAAAGCGAGTGTGTGTTCTATGCCTCTAAGCATATCAGGACACTCAGCTTCCGCTTTGTTGTGAAAAAAGAAGCCTCGCTCGTAGAGTGGACTGAGCGATTCGATACGGCTAAACTTATCAGGCTTAGTTCTGAAGTCGCCACGTATCGGCAATTGGTAGCCTCTTATGTCGCCTTCAGTAGTGAAATCATCTAAATGCAAATCTTGATTGGCATTGGCTTCAATCCACCAATCCACGATCAATTCAGATTTGAATTTGAAATGATACGGCTTTCGCCTAGAGCTAAGTGTTAGTGACTCATATAGGTCATAAGCATATTTGACCATTGTGGTCACCGAGCATTGGCGGTTAAAGGCTTTGAGGAGATGATACTCCGTCCCTTTTTTGCCTATAAATACCACGGCTTTGTGATCGGAAGTAGCACTACTTTTCCAAGATGGATCTATGTACACTATCAGTGCATCGTAGTCTTCCAGGTGCAGGGCATCTTTCCATCTGATCCAATCATTTTTAAACACACCACCGTCTACTATCGGAGTGTTCATATACTCACGCATCCAGCTTCTATGGCTTCGATCCTCTCGAATCATCTGCCAATACGCCTTAGTGTATTTTTCTGGCCATGATGGATTGAAATCTTCATCTACGGCATTTACTCGCAAGTGCTGCCAAAGCCCTTTCTTTTGGTAATAAAATGCACCAGGAGCGGTGATGTTTTTAGTGATTCTCTTTACGTTGATTTTCTCCGCACCTTTTAGTTTATCATCAATCAATGAGCCGAGTACACAGTTTACAAAGGGTCTATTATTGCACACTACAAATCGCTGATCGCCCACATCAAAACAACCCATGAGCGCATCGCACACCCAATCTACTAGCTTTCGTACTCGCTTAGGATTGTGGCTTAGCTCCTCGCTATCCACGTCATCTAGGATGATGAGGTCAGGTCTGTTGCCTGACTTTCGCAGACCTCTTGGCGATTGGCCAATACCGAGCGAGTTGAAGGCACAGCCATCTCTAGTCATAAACTTGCCATGCTCCCATGAGCCATGACTAAACTGCTCGCCAAAGTCATTGATAAATCGCTGATTGGTCATGAGCTGAGCCTGTAGGTCGGCCAATAGTTCGCCAGCCTTATCTTTGTTTTCGCCCACTACTACCATACACTTCAGCTTGCCGTTTATTTTCAGCCACAATGCCCATCCTAACTCTGCATGAACAGATTTAGCACACCCCCTAAACCATTCGGCTATGATGCGGATCATGGAATTGTCCTTTAGCTCATTGGCCATGTGAGTATGAAACCAAGCAGTCTTGGAGGTAGCATACATCGGGAAGTAATACTCAAAGAAAAAATCATAATCTTTCTTAGCTCTTTCGATTCGTGCCAGCTTTAGATGCAGTGGCTCGGCTATATCCACAGGAGTAGCTTCTAATATCTTCCGACAGTTAGCTTCAAAGTCTTTCCAAGTCAGTTTTTTCGTTACTGCCATTACTTTTTCTCTCTAATTTTTGAAGACACATAATCCAAGGAGTGAGGCGTGA
Organism: uncultured Bacteroidota bacterium; assembly: GCA_937894725.1. Taxonomy (GTDB): domain Bacteria; phylum Bacteroidota; class Bacteroidia; order Chitinophagales; family LD1; genus CALAYL01. The sequence goes on along the minus strand of CALAYL010000010.1, from coordinate 15,414 downwards.
GCTGTTGAGCCAATGGTAGATTGACTACCGACAAAAAGCCAAGCAATCCATCTATGACCTCCATGATGGTTTGTGGGTCTATTTCTTTGCGCAGGTTGGCAATAGTCTTGCTATGCTTGCTTATCGCATCTATCTCTGAGCTATTGAGTACAGCTCGTTTATCATCCGCTGCTTGTTTGTAGATAGCATCTATTTGACCGAGTGCTAACTTGATGAGCCTTTCGGGTTGAATCTTATTTATACTCCGTAGTTCATCCCACTGCTCTTCCTTTCGCCATTTGCCAATCGTATGCTCCGTAACGCCAATTATGGCTGCCACATCTTTCGCACTCAGATCGGAGCTTACGTATTTGAGTTTAGCGAGTTCTCTTAGTTCTTCAGATTTTTTTCGTGCCATGTTGCAAATTTGCAACGATGACACTTTATTAATTTCGAGTTGATTACGGAGTCTGTTTAAAAATGGATTAAATCAATTTTAAAGCGCATTCCATTTTTTCGGGCAGGTCAGTTTCTTTTTTCGATACCATTTTTGCATCAACAAATAAGCACACCCTGCATGAAATGGCTCGTTTTAAATAAATCAACCCAAGTACCTGAAATAACCATTAGTGGCTATATCGGCTCGTATGACAAGGTCAACTATGAGCAGTTTAATGATGCTCTCAATCAACTCAAAGAATCAGGAGCTACGAAAGTGAAAGTTTACATCAATAGTGGAGGTGGAGATATGATAGAGGGCTTGGCTCTTTATGATGCTGCTGCCGAAAGTGGATTAGACTTCGAGGTGCAGGTCATCGGCATGGCTGCTTCTATGGGTAGCTTACTCATGTTTATCGGCAATGAGAAACCAGTGATTAGCAAAAATGCACGAGTGATGTTTCACAAACCACAAGCAGGAGCTTATGGTGAATCGTCAAGCCTTCGCAATAGAGCAGATTTGTGTGATAGCCTGGAGACAACAATCAAAACATTGTTGGTCGCTAAAACAGGCAAAACGCCTACCGAAATAGATGCTTGGTTTGTGACAAACAATGAGACCTGGATGACAGCAGATGAAGCTGTAGAATATGGAGTCTGCGCAAGTATAGTACCTAGCGGTACTGAAGCTACCGAACTGCCTGAGCCGAATGAGCCGCTCAATGAAGAGCAGTTTTACAACATGGTTTACAATAAAATTTCTAATAAAAACAATTTTGAAATGAAGTATTCAAACGATGCCAAAATACAATTTGGCTTACCTACCTCTAGCACAGATGCAGATGTAGATGCACACATTGCTAACCTCAATGCTAAGGCTGCAAAGGCTGATACGTTGGAGGCTCAAATGACTGCCAACAACAAAAGCAGAGCTAAGGCTTTGATTGACAAGGCTATTAATGATAAGAAGCTGACAGAAGCTGATAGGGAAACCTACCAAGCTAAAGCAGAGTCTGATTATGACTTTGTGTCCAATATGCTTAGCAAAATGAAGTCGCCAGCATTGCCAGCTGATGGTATCACTCCTGGACAAGAAGGAGCAGACACTACCGATAGAAGCAAGTGGTCTCTTACTGATTGGGCAAAAAATGACTATGAAGGATTAGAGAAAATGAAGCTTGAAAATCGTGAAAAGTACGCTACGCTTTGCAAGGCTGCTGGAGTTCCTATTTCCTAACCAAATCCAAATAATCAATAAGTAATCAACTATCACTTTTCAGTTTAAACTTTAACCCCCAATAAAAAAACAACCATGAAAAAGGTATCAGCTTTAATAATCGTTTTCGCTTCCCTTGCATTCAACTCCGTGATGGGTGCAGGCTTAGCATTAGCAGTAGGTGCGCCACCTATCTTTGGCGTAGTAGGACTCAACGCTCTAGGCGTGATTCAAAATGTAATTAGCTCTACAGGAGCTGTGCAGTATCAAGGCTTCGTTTTAGCAGGACTCAACAAGGAAGTTTGGTTAGCCGAACTTATGCAGAAATTTAGACCGAATCCAGCCTGGTTAAAAGAGGCGAGAGATTTGTCTGCTTATGTCAATAATGACACTATCAATCTAGCAGATGCAGGTGCAGATCCTGGCGTGATTATCAACTATGATGGAACGTACGATATACCAGTTGCAGCAACTGAAGATACGCCTAAGACTATTGACTTATACAATATGTCCACAGAGCAGGATCAAATCAAAGCAGCCTTGGTAAAAACGAGAGCCTATAATATCATGCAAGATAGAGTACAGCGACACAACGATACTTTAGAGGCTACTTCGCTTCGTTTGGCAGCTTATGGTATAGCTCCAGTTTCTGATGCAGCACTCACTCCAGTTTTAGCTACTTCAGGAGCAGTCGTTGGAGGCTTCAAAGCGATTACCCTCAATGACATCATTGACCTAAACACAAAGTATAGCAACGAGGATATGAATCCAAATGGCATCAAGCCTATCTTGGTTTTAAATCCTAATCACTTAGCACAGTTGGCTAAAGAAGATAAGGATTTGTTCAAGCAGTTTGTAGGAATCGATATGACCGATGGCTTCGACTTGTTAGGCTTCAAAGCATACAAATCAACCGTAACTCCTCTTTACAATAAAACGACAGGTGCGCGAAAGGCTTATGGAGCAGCTGCTGCGCCAGCTACTGATACCATTGCATCATTTGCGTTCTTACCTAAAGAGGCAGGCTATGCAAAAGGCACTATGGAGATGTTTTTGAAACAAGCAGATCCACAACGCCAATCTGACTTCGTAAACTTTGCCGTAAGATTCTTTGCAGGCTCTATGAGAAACAAAGGGTTGGGAGCTATCTATTCAGCAGCATAAACTAAACAACCCGAAAGAAGCCCCCGACCAGCGTAAGCTGTAAGGGGGCAAATCGGAACTAGCAAGATGAAAGCAATCGACTACATATTAAAAAGCTACTTATGGTCAGACACCTATGATTTTGTCTGCTCCATGTTCCCAAGCTACAAGTATGGCATGACATTTCTGCTCATCTTTCTAAGTGGCTTTACTGCCAATATTGAACTGCTCTTTGGATTTAAGTATTTCACGTTTATTGCATTTTTGATAGGTGCAGTCATAGAACTAACCAGTGGTATTTATGCCTCCATCTCGGTGCGCAAAGAGCCATTTCAGAGCCAAAAGCTTGGCCGATTTGGTTTCAAGTTTGTGCTACTCATGATAGGCCTCTTTATGCTGACTCAGTTTGGCAAAGAGTGGGAAGGCAAAAATGAACTCATCAAAACAGTATTCGATTGGGTGTATGCTTTCATCTTCACCCTAGGAGCATTAGAGTACATGACTTCCATTCTTGAAAATTATGCCGTTACTCAGGGCAAGCCCAAAGACTACTATGTTTCAATCATTCGCAAAAAATCAGATAACATTTTAGATGTACCAACAGATGAGAGTCATTAACGTATTTATAATCGCAAGTCTGCTAATCATAGTCCTATGCTTGGCTGGATGCAAAACAACATCCAAGTCGGTGCAGGTGAGAGAGCGAGTGATCGTAGATACCTTTACACTTATCAAAGAGGCCATTTCCATTCCATATGCCGTGCCAAGAGATACAGTGGTGATATCCATTCCAGCTATATGCGACAGTTTTGGCAAGGTCAAATCATTTGTAGTGAGCAATAGCAGTAAAAGAGCCAGTATCAAAGCTTCAGTAGTAGATGGAGTGATCACTATACAAGCGGATTGCAAAGCCTATCAAGACTCTGTGTATGCTCTCAATACTTATACCTCGCATCTTCGACAGCAGCTTGATTCGCTTTCATTCGTATCGCAAAAAACAATCGAAGTGATCAGGATTCCATCGGCCTATAAATGGGCAATGGGCTTCACAGTTATCTTCTTTTTGGGACTACTCATTTTCATTATTTATAAAATCTTAAAACCCTTTTTAAAGTGGACAATAATTTAAAATCAGAAGCCATCCGTATCGGCCAAGAGCGAAACTTAAATGAAGTATTCGTATCAAAAGACGGACAAGTATTTACATCTAAATCATTAGCCGCTTTCCATAAAGGACAGACTGGCAATGCATTTGAAACAGTAGAAATAGAGGATACTGTATCTCAAGAAGAGATTGAAGCTGCTGCTGCTGAAAAAGCTGCGAAAGCGGAAGCTGCTGCCAAAGAAAAGGCAGCAAAAGCAGAAGCGGCTGCAAAAGAGAAAGCGGATAAAGCCGAAGCTGCGGAAAAAGCCAAAGCCGAAAAAGCGGAAGCCGCTGCAAAGGCAAAAGCCGAGAAAGTGGAAGCGGCTGCAAAAGCTATCATTGATAAAGCAACTGAGGCAAAAACAGAGGGTCAGGCATCTGTAGCTCCAGGAGCTGAGGCTGAAGTAAAGTAATTTAAAAACGATTTAAACCCTCTTTAAAATGGGAAAAGTAATAATACTGGTAGATAAAAATGGACTTGGCATCACAGCTAAGTCGGCTGATGGCAACTCGCTCATCATTGGCAATGGTTACGCAGTAGTAGGTGGAGTGCAATTAGATGTGGCGTATGCTTTCAGAAGATTAGCAGATGCTGAAGATATAGGAATCACAGCCGCTAATGACACGGCCAATAATATGCTCGTGCATTATCACATCGATGAGTATTTTCGTAAAGCTCCAGGTACGAAGCTTTGGTTCATGCCAGTAGCTACTGGCGAGACTCTCGAAGACTTGGTAGGTGTAGCTGGCGATGTATTACAATCGCTCGCAGGAGAGGTTAGAAACTTAGGCTTTATCTCGAATAAGACAGATGTTGAAATGGGAGCATTGACCATCGTAGATGGCTTGCCTGAAGAAGTGGGCGATGCTATATCAGCCGCTTCTATCTTGTGGGAAGATCAGCGTACTCGCAATAGACCTCTGGCTTGCATCTTGATTGAGGGCTTTAAATTCTCAGGCACTCCAGGATCAGCTGCCGATTTGAGAGCCAATGAAGCTACTGGAGTAGGTGTGGTGATAGCTCAAGATACGGATATCGTATTTGGATCTAAATTGTCTGTCAAGCATCATGCAGCTGTAGGTACTGCATTGGGTGTGAAAGCTGGTCGCACGGTAGAAACCAACATCGGAGAAACAGAAGGCAATGACCTACAAGATAAAGCATTGGGTAGATGGATCAATCCTGGTCTATCATCGAATACCTTGGCGTCAGCATTGAATGATGACCCAAATGCCAGCGACTATGATTTGTTGACAGAGAAAGGCTACATCTTCCCTCGTGCCTACCAAGGTTATCCAGGCGTATTTTTTGATGATGATCCAAGCTGCGACCTAGCAACCAGCGATTTCTATTCGCTGTCCAATACTGCGGTCTATGTGAAGGCTCATAGAGAGATTTATGCCTCGCTCGTAGGCGAAGTCAATAAGAAAATTTTTATAGATACGGCTAGTGGCAATATCACTGCTGCTGACTGCGCTCGCTTTGAAAACTTAGGCAATGACGTTATCGGAGCTACAGGCTTCATGACTCGTGCTGCTGAGATCAGTGGCGGTAAAACGTTCTGCGATCCAAACCAAAATGTACTAGGTACGTCTGAAGTAAAAGTCGCATATGAGATTGTGCCAGTAGGTTACAGTAGAGCTATCAGAGGATCAATTTCTTTCACTAAAAAAATCAGCTAAAAATGGCAAATGCATTAATCAATGGTGTGCGTAGAGGATGGGGAGCATGTGAGTTTATCATTCTATCAAGATTGGTCACAGGTATCACAGAGTTTACAACTGAGTCAACTCAAGACAAAGATAATGAATATGGCGCAGGTAATGAGCCTATCCATCAGTCTAACTCTAACAAGAAATATAGCGCAAAAATCAAGCTGTATTTTTATGAAATAGAGGCAATCTTAAGAGTGTTACCTGAAGGCAAAGACTTGACAGATCTACCCCCCTTTACAATCAATATTGTCATGAATCCTGAAGGCGATGATGCTCTTTCGAGAATAGATGTGCCTATGTGTAGTTTCAAATCTAGCGGTTTGGGATTAGGCATTAAACAAGGAGACAAGGCTGCTCAGGTAGACCTAGACATGATTTGTGGTAAACCAATTTTCAAAAAATAAAAAATCAATTTCGGGATGGAAACTAAGCAATACCCTGGGGGAGTAACCCAACAACAAATAAGCGATTGGACGGCTAAGTATGGCCAACCAAACGAAGGATTCAAAGTAGGACAAATAGCCTCTTTACGAGACGCTAAGAAGCTGCTTGTTTTTTACTTCAATAAGCCTGACAAGCATGTAGTGGCTGAGTCGAGTAGCAATGTCATGAGTCAAAAGCCAAATCTACCAGCAGCTAAGCAAGCTATGGTGACTAACTGCCTTTTATGGGCAGATGATGAATTGACTAATGATTCTCTGTATCGTGATCAATACATGATGTCTATGGGAACATTGATAGGTGAATCGTTTGAAGTGCCTACTGCCGAGCTGGCAAAGATATAAGCGACTGCCTTTTAGATCCCAAAGCAGAAGCATTTGACATTCGCAAGATGTATGCCATCGTGCGAATGTCTTCAGGGATCAAAGAGCCTGAGAAGCTCAAATGGGAAGACTTCCTGAAGGTCTATGCCGATGTGCTATACTACGAGCAGTTCAAAGCCGATATGATAGCAGAAAGTGTAGAGATAAGGCTTCGGAAAATCCTCAAGTAAACGATTGATAATAATTAAATAACCACACCATGTCTCGCTCTATTTGGGAATTAGATTGGAAAGATGCAGTATCGGGTGGCTTAGATCGTTTACAATCAAATGCCCTCCGTACTTTTTCTCGTATCGAAGCTATGGAATCAAGATTTGAAGCCAATATGCGCAATGCTGGTGCAGCTTCAGTCAATGCAGCTAATCAAAGCACAGGAGCGTTTGGTATGATGGGTGCAGTCTTGGGAGGCAATTTATTGACACAGGTTGTCAACTATGGAAAGCAGGGCGTGATGGCAATGGTCGGTCTTGGAGCATCGCAGGAGCTAGTCAGTACAGGCTATGCTACCATTCTCAAAGATGCTAAACTTACGGAAGATACACTTCGCAATCTGAAGGGATTTGCAGACTGGTCTCCATTCAATACGGGTGAGGTTATGCAGTTTGGGCAAGACATGCTCATAGCTGGTGTGAAAGCTCAAAGCCTCATACCTACCATGAGTAGGCTTGGTGACATTTCAGGAGGCAATGCTCAAAAAATGAAGGGGCTTGCATTTGTGTATAGCCAAGTCATGACCCAAGGTAAAGCCAGGACACAGGATTTATACCAAATGATGAATGCTGGAATGCCTATCCTAACAGAGCTTCAGAAACTAACAGGAATGAAGGGCGAGGCTCTCAATAAGTTTATAGAGGAGGGTAAAGTGACATCTCAGGTTGTAGATCAAGCTATCAATAGCATGACCAGCCAAGGAGGTATGTTTTATCAAGCACTCATGAAAGGATCGGATACCACTACAGGAAAATGGAATGCTTTCATGTCGGGACTTGAAAATTTGGCAGTCAAAGCATTTCAAAAAATGCAGCCATTTATCAATGATATGATCAACTTTGGATCTGAAATATTGCCCTACCTTCAGCAAGGATTAAAGGTAGTTTGGGATACAGCTGTAGGCTTTGGTGGCTGGGTCAAAGAGCATAGTACACTCATCAAAGGTTTAGGCATAGTTGTAGGTGGTTTGTTGATTGCATATACAGCTTACAAAGTAGAGATGCTGGCATATAAAGGAATCATGGGTGCGCTCAAAATTTTTGAAATGGGTCATCTGTTTCTGCTCGGTATGCAAGAGGGCTTGACTATCAAAGCCACGCTCGCTCAGATGGGATTAAACACTGCCTTTTTGATGTCACCATTTGGATGGATGGTTGGCGGTATAGCAGCTATTACGGCTGGTTTGGCTTGGGCATGGAATAGTAGTGAGAAGTTCCGTAAAGGAATCTTTGGCTTAGGGGAAGTATTCAAACAAGTATTTACCAATATCGGAGGCTTTTTCAAACAGATTTTTGACCCTATTGCTAAGGGCATAGATGCCTTTCATCGTAGAGATTGGGCAGGCATGGGTAAGGCAGTATTACAAATGGGAGTAAATCTAACTCCAATAGGTTTGGCTGCTAATGCGGCTATGTATGCTAAGGATGGAGGATTCAACAAAGGTATCGGATCTGCATGGGCAAATGGTAAGAAAAAAGGCTCTGAGAGTTTCAAAAATAAAGACGGTAAGGTATCATCGGCCACATCCTACAATGAGGTAGCACAGTTAAATAATAGCGCATCAGATCCTAGTGGAGATACTGAAGCTGGCAAAGGAAAAGGCAAAGGAAAGGGAGCTGGAGCAGGCGAAGGTGGAGGAGGTACATCGCATCGAAATGTAACTGTCACTATCAATGGCGGTTTAGTAAAAGAGCTAAATATCCATGCTGCCAATGTAGAGGAGTCTATGCAGCGTATCAAAGAGAAAGTAGCGGAAGTATTAATCGGAGCGGTCAGAGATTCGGAATTAGCATTAGCAGATCATGGAGTTTAAATTATTTAAAGAGAATCCTGTGCCAATAGATGGCTATGTGATAGACCAAAAGCTGAAGACAGCAGTGGTCGAGGCATTTCGCTATCAAAATGTACGGATTTTAGATATAGATGAGGTGTCCGAAAAAAGCATCTTTGGTACACCGATTTTTATGGCACTTTCGATCAACGAGCTGAGCTATAAAAATCCGCAAAATACACAGCGAGTTACGATTCCAAAAATGTTTATACCGTGTGCTATAGTGGAGGTTTCATTTCAAAAAGAAATCATAAAAACTACTGTGCAAGCGCAAAGACGTAGAGGTACATTTAAGGAGCTGATCAACTTTGGTGATTATGTAGTCACTATAAAAGGTATTCTATCAAATGACAATGGCAAGTACCCAATAGACAAGGTACAGCAGCTAAATGATATCTGCAATGCACCCATAGCTATTGAGATTGAGCATACCATTTTAAACAGACTCGGCATCTACAATTTAGTGATAGAAAGTGGCTCGCCTGTAGTAGCTAACCAAGGCAAACAAAACATTCAACCATTTACACTTAGTTGTGTCAGCGATGAGCAAGCCATGCTTCAGCTGAAGAGCGAGGCAGATGCTAAAAAACTAAACAGCTAATGTTAGTACAGGCTAAGACATATATGGAACTTGGGGAGTACTACTTCGATTATGTGGCCAATGTGCTTATCAATAGCTCGTGGAAAAACCTGACTGATACATGTACTATTTCTTTGCCTAAGATGGTTGTGCATAGGCCTACAGACCAAAGCCCCAAAAAAGCGATAGACATTCTGAAGCGAGGCGATCATGCCTTGGTCAAATTTGGATATGATGACAATTTAGTTGAAAAATTCAGTGGATACATTGTTGGTGTAGAACCTGGAATGCCAATGGTATTTAAACTCGAAGATGAGATGTTCAAGTTTAAAGAAATATCGGTAGAGCCAAAGGTCTTCAAAGATGGTACATCGGTAGCAGATGTGTTGAAATATCTCGGATTTAAAGAGTCTGATTATTCGATTTTAGGAGACATTAATATCATCGGCTCTATGGTATTTAGAGAGGATATTACCAATGTAGCTATGGCTCTCAAAAAGCTGAAGGACACCATTGGTCTGCCTGTATTTTTCAGAAACAAGAAGCTAAATATAGGCGATCCATATAAGGCTAAAAATCCGACTATTCATTACTTGGCATTTGGTCACAATATTGTCTCACACAAACTTGAATGGAAAGACAAGGCTGAAGTAAAAATTAAAGTCCAGGCTATTTCGATGTACAAAGATGGCACTCAAAAAAAGGTGGAAGTTGGTGATAGCAATGGAGAGGTACATACACTTCATTTTCCTGAGATGACTGAAGCTGATTTGAAAAAAATAGCTGAAGCTAATATCGAAAAGCTGAAATGGACAGGCTGGAGAGGCAAGCTGACATTGTTTGCAGAGCCAGCAGTTGAATTTGGCGATATAGTTAGCCTTACGGACTATGACAATGAAATAGAGGGTAAGTATTATGTAGATGAGGTAGAATCTACATCAGGAACAGGTGGTATTAGACAAGAATTAAAATTAGGAGCAAAAGCAGCATAAAATGTCAGACGAAGCGATCAGAAATGCAATAAAGAAGATAGGAGGCTCACCACGTCCTTTTATCCAAGTGGGTGCGGTGCAGTCAGTAGATTGGGCTAAGCGAACTTGTGTAGTGAAATTGCCTAATGGATTAGAGTTTGAAAATGTCAGACTCCGAGCTGTGGCCAATGAAAAAAAGGAGGGAGTTTGTCTGAAGCCTAAAAAGGATAGCCAGGTAACAATAGCTGAAGTAGATGGCCGAGAAACTCAGCTGGAAGTGATCGGCTATACCGAGGTAGATGCCATAGAGGTGCTTATGCAAGATATAGAATTGACTATCGAAGATGGCAAAGTGAAGCTGAAAGCAAAAGAGATCATCATCAATGATGGCGATAATAAAGGTGTGCCGATTTTGGATAAAGTCAAAGCCAATTTTGATGCTATAAAGAAATACTTAGATATAGAGAAACAAGCTATTTCTGCTGGTATCAAAGCTGTAGGCATATCTACAGCAGCCAGCGGTACACTTGGAGCTACTGCCTTTGATGGAGCGATGGCTAGTAATTCTATCACATTTCAGAATATGGAAAACACAAAAGTAAAACACTGATGGCAGTAGATTTTATTATAAACGATGACCTCGATCTTGCTATCAAAAATGGCGACTTTGTCCTGGACGAATCCGATGCACAGGAAGGACGGCTCATTATGCTTTCTACTCGTGGAAATTGGAGACAGCATCCATTGCTAGGTATAGGCGTGATGCGATGGATTAATAAGGCTATCACAGCATCTATAGAAAGAGCTATTCAAAAAACTGTACGACTTCAGTTTGAATATGATGACAAAAAAGTACAAGAAATTTCACTAGAAACAGATACAAACAACCGATTACTTAATCTAATAATAAAGACATGAATTTCATAAAAAAAACACTCGGAAACGGACAAAGCATCATAGACTTGGCAGTGCAAGAGTACGGATGCTATGAAGGCTTATTTTTAATGCTTGCTGACAATCCTGATGTAGTACAGGCAGTGAGTGCTATCTTGCCTCCAGGCACAGAACTAAGGGTGCGCAATCCAGTCCCTGAGCTAAACAATACCAATCGCTCGGTAGTAGCTCAATATATAACTGATGCAGTAGCAGTAGCCTGTGGTTGTACTGAAGATCAAGATGTAGCTAAGACTATCACCCTAGGTACTCCAGTAATAGATTGTGGAGGCTCTCTTTCTATTCCAATCTCTCAAGCAGGACTTTCTGAAGCTGGCACATTGAAAGGTCTAGCATCATTTGATGGAGGTGTAACATTTGATGATATAGATGAAGAATTGCCCATCATTCCACTTTTTGAAGTCCCTATCAGCAATTATGGAGAAGGAATCCCTAATGGCACTTACATGCTCAAATTTGTATCGAATGAAGATCCTACAGTAGAGAGCAATATTGTAACATTTGTAATTGACTGCCCATTTGAAAGAGCTATCAATTTAGATAGTGTCGATTCATCTGTAGAGTCTAATGTAACAGGTACTCCTGTAGATTTAACTGTTAATTTCACTACATATGAAGGTTATGATGGTACTGATCCTTTAGCATGGGCAGGCACAGAAACATTCCAGCTTCAGTACAGTGATGGTATGGGAGGATGGATTGACGCAGGCAGTCCAATCAGCAATTCAGGCGATACAGTTCAAGACGTGCAGCTTCCTAATGGTGAGTATGAGTTTAGACTCGTGTGTGTTGAATATTCGGTAGTAAGTACCAATGTTAATACTGGTGTAGGTTTTGGACATTCAAGAGCAATGGCTTATTTCTCACTCAATATCGGCAGTGATGGCAGTAATGATGGTTTGTTATATAAAGTAACTATTGATGGCGTAGAATACACGGTCAATGGGAACTCTACAATGACAGGTATAAAGGATATGCAAACGGCAATGAAGTCATTGCTTGATGCCAATACTCAGGGATTTACTGTAGATGAGTTTTCCGAGAATGGATCGCCTAGTAATTATTTCTTCAAGATCTCAGCTCCGATAGGGACTAATGCTACATGGAATGGTAAAACAATTCGGGTTGAGTGTGGCAACACAGAGAGTACGGTTCAAGGTTACAATATTACAGTCAATGGCGTGTATAGCCCTGCTCTTGGAGGTATTGCAGGTTTCGGCACAGCTCCAGGCGAAGGAACATTTACAGGAGGATATTAATTAAAAATCATGGCACGAAGTATAGAATCAATTTACAATAGTTTGGTGGCAAAAAAGGAAGGCTTTTCGGAACTTTCCGCATTGCTACCAAGCTACGTTACACCTGATAATCCATATCAGTTGCTATTAAATGAAATTAGCAGCTTGAGCAAAGTGTCTATATGGCGATTATGGCTATTTTTAGTCGCCTGTGGTCACTATACCTTGGAGGTGATGATGGATGCATTTAAAGCTGATGCTGAAGATATAGCTAGGCGCAATACCTTTGGTACGCTACCTTGGTATGCTGCCAAAGTATTAGGTTGGCAATTCGGTTTCTCGCCTGTTTGGAATAGCACTGATTATACTTATGAGTACACAGACACTACATCAGTAGCTGCCAAAGATGCTCGCATAATCGCTAGAGTGAGTGTGGTGGAAGCCAAGAATATGGCTTTCAACTCGGTGCTTATTAAAGTGGCTACAGAGTCCGCTCCTGGCGTGTTGTCTCCAATCACAGCTCCACAGCTCACGGCATTGGATACATATATAGACAGAATAAAGCCTCCTGGTGTAAAGACAATTACCCAAAGTTATCCAGCTGATTTATTGAGAGCCAATCTGAAGATATGGTATGATGGTACATTAGATTTAGCTGTTTTTCAAACTACCGTTGAAGATGCTTTAAAACTGTTTTTAAAGAATATTCCTTTCGATGGCATCTTGCAGTTAGATGATTTGGTCTTGTTTATTAGAGCCATATCGGGTGTGCAAAATGTACAACTCATTTTGGTTGAAGCAAAAGCAAGTTATGATCCAGGATTTACAGTAGTACCTCAAGAGCGCAATCCAGCTTCAGGATATTTTGAATTAGTACCTACTGGTATTACATCTTCAGATACACAAATAGAATATTTGCCAGTATGATTTATCTATGGAATTTTGCGAATTGGTGTTTTGACATGCTACCGACTCCATTGCAGCAGTCTAGGCATTTAGCTTGGATAAACGTGTTGATAGAGCCTGTTAGAGAGCTTCATGTCGAGTTTCTGATTTACAGGTCTGATTTATCTAAGAGGCTACGCATTAATGGACAAACAGTAGTGCTGGAGAATTTGCTTAATGATTTTTTTGATTCGATAAACAGAGGAATTGAAATTATCACCAGCTTTGATACGATAGATCCGATTTTTATCGGTCAGCCATCAGAATTCGCTTCTAATCCTACCTTCTTTGGTCAGCCATCAGAGCCGCCTCCTATCTTAATTGGCCAACCTGAAGAGTATGGAGTAGCGTACGATTTTATGGTCATAGTTCCTGATGGGATACTGACTCCAGGCCAAGAGGTACAATTAAAGTCAGTTATTAAGAAATATAAATTTTTATCAAAAAAGCCACTTTTCAAATATGTGAGTGGCACACAATTTTAAGTTATGAATAGAATAGATTTTAGTCAGTTTGACTTACAAGGTATCACGCTTCAGGATTTTGAATTTATCCAAGCAGCCTACAAAGATGCACTCAAAGGATTGTCATCAGGCTTTGCGCCAAATTATGTGTTAAGCGGTTGCGACTTTACCATATCGGGTTCTGCACCAACAGATGTAGATTGTACTGAAGGTTATATTGTAATAGATGGAGAGGTTGTAAAGGTAGATGCCTTTTCAGTGACTATTCCAACAATCTTTGATTTGAAGTGGAAAATTATTGAGACACCTACACTCCCAACACCTGCTTTATTTGGCGACTCTTCACTACGAGATGTACATTTCAAACGAAGAGCGATAATTGATGCGACAGGTACACTAAGTGCTTTTTCTGTCTTTAGACAAAAGGAATTGATCTATCAAATAGCTAATGAGCCTATTTCTCCTGAATCGATAGGATTGATCCCTGAATGGGAGCCTGGCTCTACTCCAACAGTTAATCCAGCATTTAAGATCGATGGACATATATGTCATTTAATTGGAGACTTTGCATACAAAGCGACTTCGCCTCCTACCCCTACTATACCTTATCTAGCACTATTGCCACCAAAAGCACAGCCGATCACCACTATAATGCGACAAACAATGTGTTGCGATTGGGATGCAATCAATAATGTACCAATTAATATTGGCACAACATGGGTGATTGTTCATACCGATGGTCGAATTAGAGCACCTCACAACACGGGTAAAACCATTATGCTTAATTTTAGTTATCCTGTAAATTAATGGGGTTAAAAACACCTATAAAGTACTGGGGTGGTAAACAGCAGCTTGCTGATAAGATAATCAGTATTATGCCTATACATCACTGCTATACAGAGGCTTTCTTTGGAGGCGGAGCTGTATTTTTCAAGAAGCCTATTTCAAAAGTAGAAATCATCAATGATATCAATGATAATATGGTCAATTTCTATAAGATCATTAAAAAAGACTTTGAGGGATTGCACGAAGAGGTGGACGTGACGCTATACTCCGAATTTCAATACAAAGAAGCAAAAGAATTATGGCTCAAAGGAGGCGACAGTAAGGTGCTAAGAGCATGGGCAGTATTCGTACTCTCCCATCAGTCATTTTCTGCAAATTTGGGTAGCTCTTGGGCATTTGCTGACCAGGCTAACCTTGCTAGCAAGTTTGACCGAACTAAGAAAGGTTTTAACGAGCGATATGTCCGCAGATTGGAAAATGTGCAGATATTTTGCCGAGATGCAATCAATGTGATTCAGAATACGGATAGTGAAGATACCTTTCACTTTGTCGATCCACCCTACTTTAATAGTGATTTAGGCCATTACGGAGGCTATACTGTTGAGGACTTTAAAGAGCTTTTAAAAACACTTTCAGAGGTCAAAGGTAAGTTTCTATTAACATCATACCCATCTGAGGTATTAACCGAGTATTCATTAGAAAATAAGTGGCTAACGATTAATAATGAGATGCACCTATCCGCTTCAACTAAGGCTGGAGCTACCAAGACAGAAGTATTCACAATGAACTACGAGCCACCTCGCCAGCAGAAGTTAAACCTGCTCTAAAAAAATATTACTGCCACAAAGTCAGCGACCGATATTTTATAAATCAACAGAAAAATCGGCTAAATCTGATGTTTTTTTAGTTTTGCCGTTTAATATTTGATAAGAAAGCCACAAAGTGTCCTAGCTAAAAATACGTCTTAGTATGTCA
>CALAYL010000009.1 GCA_937894725.1 uncultured Bacteroidota bacterium | reverse complement strand
ATATTACTAATCTGCTGATAGACATATCCGAAAACCCTATTGCATCTGCTGAGGTGATAAAGGCTTGCATTCCGCTGTTGAAAAATGAAGAGAATTATGATATCATCATTGCTATTCTTTCTAAACAAGGGGGAGCAGACGTAGATTTACCTTCTCTATTGAAATCGGCAGATATAGCGTTGAAGTTTAAAGATTGGCAAATGCTCAAAACTTTTCTCGAAGGTCAAGCATCACCTTATGCCATTTGGCAAGGGCAGCTATCTGCAAGATTAGCCAGTATAGAAGATTGGGTGATATATACTTACGATAAGATGATAGAAAACGGAGAAGAAAGCGAAGCTACTAAATTGCTCCACGAATTTGAACCTATAGAAAACATAGCCCTATTTGCCTCAGAGCGGAAAATAGCACAGGCAAAAGGAAAAGAACGAATGGCAACATTAACAGATATGAAAAAATCAACCCATCCATCAGTTGCTCGTTTAGCGAACTACTATGAAGATTCAGAGGTGAATGAGTGTAGCGAAGCAAACTTAAAGAAGTATATTGAAAAAGGGGACTTCATAGCTTTCAAAGCTATTAGTAAGATAAATGCGGTAAATAACACTACTTATCACCCTTATCTGCCTGATGCCGAAGCTGATGAGATACAGACAGAAAGCAAAGATGAATGGAAAGAAGTAAAAAGGACAAAAGGATTTAGTATCACTGTATCACCAATACCTGCCGATGAAAGTATTTTTGTAAGTATCGCAAGTGAAGAAATAGCTAACTATAACCTTAGTGTTTTTAGTTCAGAAGGTAGGATACTATATACTGGCGATTATAAAAATATATTATTGGAAAGAGTCGAGTTAGGTTCAGCCCAATATCCTTCGGGTACATATCTAATATCTGTCAAGAATAAAGATACCGAAAAAGTAGAGACCTTGAAATTTTCAATCACCCATAAAAATTAGTGATATGAAAAAATCTATTTATATTCTTGTTTTTTTATATTCTCTTAAAATAGAAGCCCAAAATCCATTTTTTGTAAGAGATACAACAAAAGTATCTTTCTTCAAATCGCCTATCGAAATTAAAAATAAATATTATGCTATATCATCAAAAGACTATTTTTTTGGGCTTGAGTCATATGATAATATGGGTAAATACCAAGGGTATAAATTAATAGATACTGCTCGAAATCCAATTACACCAGGACCAGAATTTGCTTCTAATTCTATTAGCATCTCTTTTAAAACTATTTTAGCCAACATATTTATTCCTATGCGTGTTGGATATCCTTATCCATATCGTTGGCTCTATACTCCTTGCATGGTAAAAATAGACACTAATGGCTTACAAGCAGTTTACCACTATAGCTTTGCAAATCCTACAAGTTTTGATTTTTATGACTACTCACCCGAAAGCTATATCTATGCACAGGGAGAGACCAATAGAGACACCTTAAACAACCAATATCTATCGAGCGACTGTGTAGTGATGAAAATAGATACCGCAGGCAATGAGGTATGGCGCTATACTATCAACTCCTCCAGCTATGCCAATCGCCCTGGGGGTATCGTAGCTACGCCTGATAGTGGCTGCTTGCTAGTGTATTATTATGGTCCTTGGCCAGCTTATAGCGTAGCCAGAGCGTTGAAATTAGACAAAAATGGAGGGCTACAATGGGTAAAAAACATACCGCTTAATACTAATGGTTTGTACTCCATAAATTTGGCAGATTATGATGCACAGCAAGAGATATTGTATCTACGCTATAACCCCTATAGTTATCTGTATCAGTTGCCGTCTATGATAGCCAAGCTAGATAAAAACATGAACAAAATATGGGATATACGTATGGGTATCTATGATAGCGTAAAGATAAAAGACCCACTTTCTGCAAATGTCACCGATTCGGTCTATGATTATAAAGTGATAGATTATCTTGGCTATGGCCGAATAAAGCCCAATGGTTTTTTGGGCATTGGAAGAAAGGCTGTGTTCCCTGAGATAAACTCCGATTATTTGCAGATGATGAATGATAGTGGCAGAGTACTTTGGGAAGCGCACTATGATGGTATGTATCAGGGTACAAAACGAGTGTGGGGTGGGTATCATTTTTCGGGCTATAACACCACTTCCGATGGCGGCTATATCCTCACGGGTAGCTGTAGAGATACATTGGGCAATCAAGTGGGTTTTTTGATGAAGATAGACAGCCTCGGCTGCCTCACTGCCGATAGCTGTGAGACGAGATTTATCAGTAGTATTCGATACTACGACCAGCCAGCTACATCGCTCAGTATCTATCCTAATCCTGCATCGGATAGGCTAAACATAAACCTTCAAGGTTTTGGAAACCTTGAAGGTTTGGAGATTAGTTTTTATAACCTACTAGGTCAAAAAACGCATCAGCAGAAGATAACTCAAACAGAAACGAACCTCTCTGTAAGCCAGTGGCAGCGTGGGATTTATTTTTATGAACTTAGCAACAGTAAAGGGCGAGTAGCGAGTGGTAAAATTTGTATTGAATAAATATAATAAACAGCAATGGGGATTATTGAAAAAGAGGACTTCATCGCTATTGGAAATCTGGCTAGAGGGATATATCTTGTAAGTCTATCAAATAATTAGGGCAACCTGTATAGCAAAAAAAATAGTGAAGGAGTAACAGCAAAAAAAGGATTAGATGGAGGAGTCAATATATCTATCAAAAGATGCAAAAACTCCATGCAGATTATTTTTGGTTAAAATAGTACCTAAAATGGTTTGGCAAAGTTTCTCTTGATCTTCTTCATCCTTCTTCATTAAATCATGACTAGTTCTTAGTTCTCAAATTGCGGTTGAACGTCCTTGATTTCTTTTTTCAGTTTAGCTTTTTCTACTTTGTTTTTGAGTCGCTGTATAGCAGGGTCGCATGGGCTACCTTTTTTTACGAGTATTCTCACGGTACGAGTGCCTAAGATTCCGCCAGTGATGGTGTTGATCAAGCCATCCCAAAAATTAAAGCTAGAGCGGATTTGATACCCACAATCTGTAGGGGTTACAGGCTGCCCTTTGCCTACCGCAATTGCGCCCCAAAAAAGATAAAATTGTTTCGCTTTATCATAGCGTACATTGCCATGTCGTGAAGTAGGGCCATCGCCAACAGTCGTTCTATTGACATAGCATGAGTTGAAAATGAGTAGCGATAGGATGGCGAGAGTGAAGATTTTTTTCATTATATGTTTTAAGCTGCAAATGTATTATAAGTCAGCTTTTTGTCAATTTAATTTTGCTTTTACTTCCTCCATTTCTCTCAATCTCATAAAAAGCTCATTTGTAGGACTTACCAAAAACTTTTTTGAATATACATTGAGCATAATATCTTCTGTGTTTTCCATGATTTTTAGCTTCACTGGTATTTTGCCCGGACTACTTTCAAACACATTTATTAAGTCACGTACCACACGAGGGGTGATGTCTTTAGAGTCGAGATGGATAACAAGATTTTTTGCCAATTTTTCTTTGATGTCGGAAAGCAACTCAATAGACTTTATCTTAAACTCGTTTTCCTGAGGGTTACGATAACTAGGCTTCATTTCGCCCGTCAAATAGAGCATAGCCGCCTGTGTTTCTACAAAATTTTTAAACGCAAAATAATCTTTTCCAAACAAGGCTAGATCTATTGTGCCATCAAAGTCTTCGAGTGTAAAAAGCACAAAAGGATTGCCTGTTTTAGAGGTGCGTGTTTGAGTCTTTGATATGATGCCTGCTATGCGCAATTCTCTCTGTTTCGACTCGGGTATATCTTTAAGTGAGGTATTTACAAAAAACTCAAACTCCAGTTTGTAATCATCGAGTGGGTGTCCGCTGATATATATACCCACCACTTCTTTTTCTTTTTTTAGCTTTTCAAGCAGTGGCCATTCTTCTAATTTTGAGACCAAAGGTTCTGACATAGCAGTGTCGCCTATATCGCCAAAAAGCGATGATTGATTCATCGACTTTTGATTTTGCTCATTGCTGCCATACTTGCTCATTTTTTCTATCAGATTCATACCATCTTTTGGATCGGGGTCGAGAAAAGTAGCCCTACTGTATGTTTCAAACGAATCAAACGCTCCCGCATACGCTAAGCTCTCGAGCGATTTTTTGTTTACCGTGCGCTGATTGACTCGCTTCGCAAAATTAAATACGGATTCATAAGGCCCATGGGCGGTGCGTTCTTCTACTATCGATTCTACGGCTGCTTCACCCACTCCTTTGATGGCGGAGAGTGCATAGCGAATTTCTCCTTTTTTATTGACTGAAAAACGGATGTCACTTTCGTTTATATCTGGTCCCAAAACAGGAATCCCCATTTTGCGCGACTCTTCCATAAAGAAGGTGATTTTCTCTAAATTGCCTTGATTGTTGGATAACACAGCCGCCATAAATTCTGATGGATAATGGGCTTTAAGGTAAGCAGTTTGATAGGCTACGAGGGCATAGCAGGTGGAGTGTGATTTGTTGAAAGCATATTGCGCAAAGGCCTCCCAGTCCACCCATATTTTTTCTAAAATCTTGGTGTCGTGTCCATTTGTTTTTCCATTTTCCAGAAACTTCTCTTTCATTTCATTGAGGTCATTGATATTCTTTTTTCCCATCGCTTTTCGCAGTCTATCAGCATCGCCCTTGGAGAAATTGGCGAGCTTTTGTGAAAGCAACATCACTTGCTCTTGATATACGGTGATGCCATAGGTTTCTTCGAGATATTCTTGCATCTCGGGGAGGTCGTAGCTGACAGCTTCTAGTCCATGTTTTCTTTTAATGAAGTTGGGGATATATTCCATGGGGCCAGGTCGATAGAGGGCATTCATCGCAATCAAATCTTCAAATCTATCGGGTTTTAATTCACGTAAGTATTTTTGCATACCAGCCGACTCAAACTGAAAGGTAGCGTTGGTTTCAGCGCGTTGATAAAGTTCGTATGTTTTTTGGTCATTGAGCGGTAAATTATCTAGGTCAATAGTGATATTATGGTTTTGTAAAATCAGCCGCAGCGCATCTCTAATAATGGTGAGTGTTTTTAATCCCAAAAAGTCCATTTTGATAACCCCTGCATCTTCGATACTGCTACCTTCGATTTGCGTAATCCAAAGATCGGTATCTTTGGAAGTGGCCACGGGCAAAATTTCGGATAAGTCGCTAGGCGCAATGATGATGCCAGCCGCATGTAGCCCTGTGCTTCGCACAGAGCCCTCTAATACTGCGGCTTCTTTGAGTACCGCAGCTCGCAGATCTGTGCCATTATAGAGTTCGCGCAGCTGCTTTATGTTGTCAATATCATCGGCATTGTACGATTCTTTTTCACGCAATGAGCCTTTGCCATCCAAAGGGGCAAAAAGTACTCGATTGAGATTAGTGCCGGGTTTGTCTGGAACTAGTTTGGCGAGAGTGTTTGATTCGGCAAGTGGCAAATCCATTACACGTGCTACATCTTTGATGCTCATTTTGGCAGCCATAGTGCCATAAGTCACGATTTGTGCTACTTGGTTTCGGCCATATTTTTTCACTACATAGTCTATCACTTTATCACGGCCTTCGTCATCAAAGTCTGTATCTATATCGGGCATAGACTTTCTATCAGGATTTAAAAAACGCTCAAAAAGGAGATTGTACTTCAGCGGGTCGATGTTTGTGATGCCGATGCAGTAGGCCACCACCGAGCCAGCAGCTGAGCCTCTTCCTGGTCCAACGAATACGCCTATGTCTTTGCCTGCTTTGATAAAATCGGCTACTATCAAGAAATAGCCTGCAAATCCCATTTTGTCAATCACACTTAGCTCAAAACTGATGCGCTCTTCAGCCTCTGGAGTGAGGTCTTTGTAGCGGTCTTTGGCACCTAGCCAGGTGATATGTCGTAGATATTCACATTGGTCTGTAAAGCCCGATGGAAGCTGATAGTTAGGCAATAAAATGTCTTTTTTAAGGTTCAAATGATCCACTTTGCCGAGTATCTCTTGTGTATTGTCTATCGCTTCGGGTACATCAGCAAATAGAGACGACATTTCGGCAGTAGTTTTGAAATAAAACTGATCGTTGTAAAATGCAAAACGCTTTCCTTTACTAGAGCCTTCCTCGTCCGAAAAGTCTTTCATGATAGGCGTACTCTGCTTTTCTCCTGTGTTGATACAAAGCAAAATATCGTGCGCATTAGCATCTTTTTGATCGATATAATGTGAATCGTTGGTGGCTATCATTTTTACATCATACTTCTTAGCCCATTTCATCAATATGTCGTTTACCTTTTCTTGTTCGGGCATATGGTGTCGCTGAAGCTCAATGTAGTAGTCTTTTTCGCCATTTTCGCGAGTGAAAAGATCGAGCCACCAGCGGAATGTTTTTTCCGCCTCTTCTTCTCCATGTTTCAAAATGGCTTGTGGCACCTCAGCTCCTATGCAGCATGTAGTCGCTATCAAGCCATGGTGATATTGTTCTATCAATCGTTTGTCGATACGTGGATATTTGCCATACAATCCATCAATGTAACCTAGGGAACAAAGTTTTACAAGGTTTTTGTAGCCATCTGCATTTTTAGCCAGCATGAGTTGGTGGTAGCGCTTGTCCTTATCTTCTTTAGTAAACTGTTTTCTGTATCTATCTTCGACTACATAAAACTCACAGCCTACAATTGGCTTTATCTTTTTATCGTATTTGTTGGCTTCTGCTACAAATTGAAATACACCAAACATATTGCCGTGGTCAGTAATAGCAAGACCTTTCATCCCATCCTCATGGGCTTTTTTGTACATTGATTTGATATCAGCTGCACCATCGAGGAGCGAATACTGGGAGTGGCTGTGGAGATGTACAAAGTTTGACATAAGTAGGCTTTTTGTGATGTTAAGTTCGAATCATAAAGTTAGAAAATCTCTGTCCCATAATTTTGATTGTGGATAAAAAATAAGGATAAACACTGGTAGCCAGTACGTTAATTTTTAAACAGATTTATTTTTACAGTAGGTGTCTATTTTTTTTAAAAATCATATAGAATACCGTTTATAATGTATGTTGTTTTTATTTTTGTGACATTTATTTAGCTTAAAATGCAAAATTGCATACCTTTGACGATATTTATTTTAAATATAATTTTTACTAATATTTGTGATTTATGCGTATTCGATTTGTCATTTCATTTTTGATTTTAGCGATTTTAGCTATCGCTTGTGTATTTGTAAAAGCAGATTTTGTAATCGATGAAACGGCTAAGTACGATAAGTCCGACATTGCATGGATGTTGACGGCATCTGGTTTAGTTTTATTAATGACGCCTGGTTTATCTTTTTTTTATGGTGGTATGGTGAGCAAAAAGAACATTATTTCTACTATGTTGCAAAGTTTTATTTCACTAGGCGTGATAACGCTTTTATATTTTGTAGTAGGGTTTAGTTTATGTTTTGGCGATAGCTTTTACGGATTGATTGGTAATCCTTTTCAGTTTCTATTTCTTAAAAATATAGGCTTCAATATCATCGAAAAATTTTCGCCTACAATACCGGTGTTACTATTTGCCATCTTTCAACTCAAGTTTGCTATTATCACTCCTGCCTTGATTACTGGCAGTTTTGCCGAGCGTGTCAGATTCAATGCGTATCTCATTTTTATCTGTTTATTTTCTGTTTTTATTTATTGTCCTTTAGCACATTGGACATGGCATCCAGATGGTTTTCTACGACAGTGGGGGGTACTCGATTTTGCAGGGGGAACGGTAGTGCATATGAGTGCTGGCTATGCAGCTTTGGCTGGTGCTATTTTTTTAGGTCCACGTACATCATTTGGCGATAATAAGCATACAGAACCAGCGAATATTCCGTTTGTGATTTTAGGTACTGGTATGCTTTGGTTTGGTTGGTTTGGATTTAATGCGGGCTCATCTTTAGGCGCAAATCCAGTAGCCGTTCAAGCTTTTGCAAACACCGTTATAGCCTCAGCCTCAGCCATGCTTACTTGGATATTTTTTGATGCAGCTAGGGGCAAAAAAATCTCTGCTATGGGCGCATGTATTGGGTCTGTGGTGGGGCTCGTGGCGACTACTCCTGCTGCGGGTTTTGTGAGCATGCCACATAGTTTGTTTATTGGATTTGCAGCAGCATTGATTTCTAATTTGGCCGTGCGAGCAAAAAACAAATCAAATTTGGATGATACGCTGGATGTATTTCCCTGCCATGGGGTGGGAGGTATAGTCGGTATGTTGCTCACTGGTGTTTTTGCTTCAAGGGTGGGGCTAATCTACGGCTCATCTACCACGTTTTTATATCATGTTTTGGCTTTGCTGATAGTGACGGTTTATGCTTTTGGCGGATCCTATTTTTTTTATTTCATCACCGACAAAATAGTTCCATTGCGGGTATCGAGAGATGACGAAGCACATGGCTTGGATTTTACCCAGCATGGCGAAACCTATAAACTTAAAAAGCCTACTGAACTATCTACTTCAATATAGCTTACTGCTTTGCACTTTTGAAAATGATACTATCTTTAGCCTTATGAATTTGCCCATAATAGCTCCATCGGTACTCAGTGCCGATTTTGGAAATTTGAATAAAGACATTGAATTGCTAAACGAAAGTGAGGCAGAATGGATACATATCGATGTGATGGATGGGGTATTCGTACCCAATATATCGTTTGGTTTTCCAGTGTTAGAAGCCGTTAGAAAGAAAACGACTAAGTTTTTGGATGTGCACTTAATGATCACTTCGCCCGAAAAATACATTGCTGATTTTAAAAAGGCAGGAGCAGACGGATTGACAGTACATATAGAGGGGGCTTTGCATCTTCATTCTGTGTTAGAGCAAATCAAAGCAGCTGGTATGAAAGCGGGTGTAGCAATCAATCCCGCTACACCCGTGAGTGTTTTGACAGAAGTAATAGGCATGCTTGATTTGGTATTGATAATGTCTGTAAATCCAGGATTTGGCGGGCAGGCTTTTATTCTATCGAGCCTTCATAAAATACGACAAGCCGCAGACCTAATCGCAAGTACTGGTAGCAAAGCGCTATTGCAAGTAGATGGGGGAGTTGGAGTCAATAATGCGCAAGAGATATTGGCTGCAGGGGCAAATATATTAGTAGCAGGTAGTGCAGTGTTTAAATCACAAAATCCTATGCAAACTATTTCTGTTTTAAAGAATGCAAATAATAAATAAACTTACAATGCGTTTAGTGAGCATCATTCTCTGTTTTAATTTTTGTTTGTGAAGTATTTCTTTTTCAATCTTCTATTTCTTGTTTTTTTTACTACGTATGCTCAGCAAACGGCTGTGGTAAAAGGTAAACTTACTGTAGAGGGTGATAGTTTGGCGGAACTTATCAATGTAGTGGTAAAAGAAAATCAAAGTATTGCTTTTACGACTCAACAAGATGGCTATTTTGAACTCACAGTGCCCGCTAATCAGCGTCTCACATTGGTTTTTACTTCTATAAACATAAAAACGGTAGAGCGAAAAATCGAGTTAAAGTCCGAGCAAACTTTTGAGATGAACTTGACACTGAAACCTAGAGAAAACACCTTTTCGACAGTAGAAGTAAAGGATAGGTCTAATCGAGAGGGGAGTATCAGCGAGATAAAGGTAGATAACATGCTATTGCCTGATGCGGGTGGCGGGGGTATCGAAGCTTTTTTATCTGCCCAAGCATTGGGATTTAATAAGGCCAATGAGTTGAGTGCTAACTATTCTGTGCGAGGTGGAAACTATGACGAAAATTTGGTGTACATCAATGATTTTGAAATTACTCGTCCATTTTTGATTCGCTCTGGCCAACAAGAAGGCTTGAGCTTTCCTAACCCAAATCTAGTGAGCAATCTCAAGTTTTCATCGGGTGGTTTTCAAGCCCGTTATGGAGATAAGATGTCGTCAGTATTGGATGTGACCTACAAACGACCTAAGCAATGGGCTGGTTCTATTTCGGCTTCGTTACTTGGTTTTGCGGGGCATTTGGAAGGTTGTGATAAATCGAAGCGATTTACATTTGTATTGGGCGTTAGACAAAAACTGAGTCAATATCTTATTAGCAGTTTAGAGACCAAAGGGCAGTATAGCCCCAATTTCATAGATGTTCAGTTTTATGCTACCTATTTAATAAATGAGAAATGGTCAGTAGAGTTGATTTCAAACTATGCTCGAAATGCTTTTTTCTATAAGCCAGACACTCGTACTACTAAATTTGGAACAGTGCAAGATGTAAAGCAACTTGAAATGGCTTTTGAAGGTACTGAAAATGACAAATACACTTCGTTGATGAATGGGCTTTCGCTCAATTATTTTCCGAAGGAAAATATAAAATTGAAGTTACTTGCCTCTGTATATAACAATAGAGAAGCCGAGCGATTTGACATCATCTCTGATTATCGCATAGGCGATGTAGAAACTGATCAAGGTAGCCAAAATTTTGGGGAAGTAAAATCATTTAGAGGATATGGTGGTATTCAAAATTGGGCGCGCAATTTTTTCGATAGCGATATATATGCAGTAGGCCACAGAGGTAGCTGGATTAAGGGAAAACATGTGGTAGCTTGGGGTCTGGACTATCGTCACGAGCAGCTACGAGACAAGATGAATGAATGGGATAGACTAGATTCGGCAGGCTATTCACTCAATTATTTTAATGATACTAAAAGCTTTTATGGCGACACCATACCCGCTAACGTAGTGGGTACGATTACTTTTGATAAAGTATTGAAAAGTCAATTTAATCTCAATAGCAATCGAATTTCAGGCTTTATTCAAGACACTTGGCGTATAGGTAAAGGGGATAGAATTACCTTTAATTATGGCCTTCGATTCCAGTACTGGGATGTGAATAAGGAAGCGGTGATAACTCCTCGAGTGCAGTTTTCTTTTCGCCCCAAAACTAAAGCAGATCTTGTGTTTACACTTTCTGGAGGTTTGTATTATCAACCACCATTTTATAGAGAAATGCGTGCCAAAGATGCAAGTGTAAATACAAATCTCAAAGCTCAAAAATCGGCTCATGCGATAGTCGGAGTCAGCTATGCATTCAAAGCGTGGAAGCGACCTTTTTTATTTGCAACAGAAGTGTATTACAAATATTTGTGGGACATAGTGCCATTTGATTATGAAAATGTATTGATTCGCTACGAAGGGCGTAATGGTGCTAAAGGTTTTTCTACAGGTATTGATATGCGGCTCAACGGGCAATTAGCCGAAGGGCTGGAGTCATGGCTAAGCTTATCGGTGATGGGTACTTACAATGATATAGCTGGCGATAAGCGCTTGGTGGTAAGAGACTCCGCTGGCAACACGATTAAGTATATCAATGAGGATAATAAATCGACCATAAAAGACACTGTTTTTGAAGATATAGGCTTCCAGCCTCGCCCAACCGATCAACGGGTTATGTTTAACCTTTTGTTTCAGGACTATATTCCTAAGTTTCCTTTCATACGATTCAATTTGAATTTGAGTTTTGGTAGTGGTATTCCTGTAAAAGCACCTGGCGCATCAGCTTATTCAGATAAAGTACGTATTCCTTTTTATCGTAGAGTAGATGCGGGTTTTGCGGGTCAACTTTGGAACCCAAAATGGGCTAAAACGAAAACGAAATTATCAGAAGGTATTAAGTCTGTTTGGCTTAGCGTAGATGTGTTAAATATTTTTGGCATTAAAAACACGGTCAATTATCAGTACATAAAAGACTTTTACAATAACCAATACGCAGTACCTAATTTCTTGACCAATAGGCGAGTGAACGTAAAGTTGGTAATGATGTTTTGATAATAGCCACCTTCATCTGGGTTTTACAAAAGTCATTGATTAGCTTATTTCTAAAAAATAATACCTTTGATACGATAAATACAGTATGGCAAAAAAGCAACCGAATTCAACCAAGCAGAACGCTAGCATTTTAGCATCACCCAAAAATAAATTTTGGCAGTTTTTGTTTTCGACCGAAAATCGACTATTGGTAGGCTTTGTATTGGCTATACAGCTTGGGCTTTTTATTTTTCTAAAAATTCGATTTCCATTCCCTCTTTCAGAGTCGGATTCTGGCAACTATATTTTGTCTGCTTATAGTGGAGCAATAAATGGATATAGACCTTATGGCTATTCTAGTTTTATGCGATTTTTCCACTCATTTTCTGACGATATTCAGTTTGTGAATACCTGGCAATACTTTATGATGGCATTAGCCGCATTCCTTACGCTATTTACTGTGCAGTATTTTTTTAGACTAAATAAATGGTTATTCATACTCCTTGCGATATTTGTTTTATTCAACCCGAGTTTACTTTATCTATCAGTGTATTTGATGAGTGATAGCCTATTTGTGAGTATGACTGCATTATGGGTAGTCACCGGCTGGTGGCTGCTCAATGGCGGGTCATGGTGGGTCGTTATCATTCATTTATTGTGTATGTACTGGAGTTTTGATGTTCGTTATATCGGTATGTTTTATCCGGCTTTATCTGCGCTTATTTTAGGGTATAGATTTTGGCCTACAAAATGGCTAGCAGTGGCTTTGGCAGTAGTTCCTTTTATCATATTGCTTTGGTATAGAGCAGACCAAACAATGCAGATGAAAGAAACATTTGGGGTGGAAACTTTTTCGGCTTTTGGTGGATGGCAAAAAGCCAACAATGGTGTGGCTGTCTTACCTTTTGTAAAAATAGACGAAACTAAGATGGACGACCCAATTATTAAATCGATTCATACCGTGGTGAGGTCATTCCCAGATTCGCTTTTTACTTTCCCAAATGTGGAAGCCACCAACTTTATGTGGGTAAAGGGGCATCCTGGCAAGGCTTATTTGTTTCAATATATTCAACAAACGGGTACACCTTATTTGAAAGCATGGGTATATTGTGGTACGCTGATGGAAAAATATGGTGACTGGCTTCAGAAAAACTATCCTTTAGTTTATTTCAAGTCCTTCATCTTGCCTAATGCTGCCAATATATTTACGGTTTGGGAGATTATGGAAAATGAAAAATTTGTAGCCGATCAAAACATCAAACAATTTTTTAAAACGGATAAAGAAGAATACGTTTATTCCACACATTTTTTTAAGCCATTGACCGCAGCTAGAACTATTGCAGATGGAATCATATGGGTAGGTGTTTTTATTTCATTTGTACTTTACTTTTTGAATTATCGAAGAGGTGCTTTTACTAATTTTCAATGGCTCTCTGTGTTGTTTTTACTCGGCTTTCTTTTTATGTTTTTAGCCGTGAGTGTATATGCCGCACCTATCAATAACTTTAGGTATTTGATGCCTATCTATTATCCCCAAATATTACTCATCGTACTCGCCATTCATGGACTTGTCAGCCCTAGTAAAAAAGCACGCTAAAAGCAAACTCGTTTTGTTTTTATGGGTAGTGATGCCGTTTACAATCGTTGCCCAAAATCACTATTGGAGTCAGCAGTATGGCGCAGCAGCTACGTTATCGGGAGGGGCAGAAATAGCTGGAGTACGAGACAATACGGCTTTGTTTTACAATCCAGGTGCTATGGGCATGATCGAGAGCAATAAAATAAGTATCAGTGCCAACGTATATGAAGCCCAAGTAGTAACACTCAAAAACGTAGCTGGTAAAGATATTGATGCAAGATCATTTCGAGCCTTGATATATCCTCAATTTATAGGGGGCTCTTTTTATGTAAAAAAAGTACCTAAGCTAAAAATAATGTATGGTACTTTGGTCAGAAATCGTTCATCGCTCCGATACAATGCTACACACGAAACATATACCGATGCGATTCCCGGTTCGCCTGGTTTGGAGTATTACAAAGCTCGATTAGAGTATGAGTTTAACTCTACAGAAACATGGGCAGGCTTAGGTTTCGGCTATAGACTAAATAATAATTTTTCGGCCGGAGTGAGCGTTTTCGGCTCATATACTAACCTTGAAACTATCACCGCACTCTCGGCAGGTGCAGACGGAGTTTTTGGTATTACACCCTACACTGCTACTGTCAACGATTATGGGTCAGTAAAAATAGATCACATCAATTTTATAGCCAAAGCGGGCATAGCCGCGGAGTTTCCAAGACTGCGATTAGGCCTAGCTATCACTATGCCTTCTGCCAAAATATGGGGACAGGGCAATATGACCAAAACATTTGAATTGCATAATTTAAATCTATATGCAGAGGATACAACTGCCATTGTATTTAAATATCCATCATTGCTAGTTTCTGATGAGCAGAAAAATTTAAAAAGCCAGTATAAACAGCCTGCCAGCTTTGCTCTCGGAGCTGAGTATAAATGGAAAAGAGTGAAAGTTAAATTGGCTACCGAGATTTTTTTGGGCATGCCACAATATGAAGTCTTGAGAGGCGTAGATGAAGCATTTATTCGGCCTGCCAATGCCTATGGTGGCCAAACCCTAAAAGATTTCATGGTAGTGAAATCGCGTGCTGCTCCAGTAGTCAACATTTCTATAGGTGGTACATTTCGTATCAAAAACAAATTTAAAGTACTCACGGGTTTCAGAACCGATTTCAACAATCGGATGAATTTTGGAACATCTCAATATGATTCCAGACTAGGCTCTATCACGCCTCCAAACTGGCATTTACTTCACTTCAGTGCAGGAGCCTCTTATTACAGAGGAGCGAGTGATATTACACTTGGGTTTAGCTATTCTTTTGGCATAGCGGCCGATAGAAAATCTGCCGTCAACTTAAATGATCCAAAGCAAAATCTATTATTGCGCAGTACACCTGAAAATGTAATGCGTACCAATGTTACCAATTTTGGACTCATAGTGGGCTACACCTATTATTTTAGGGGTAATCCTCGAGCAAGCGAAAAAATAGATACAGAAATGTTAGAAGATTGGTAACTCTAGTTGTTGCTTCTTCGGTCCAATTCAGTAGTGATTAAACGGAGCTCTCTACCCATCGAACCTTGAAAGGAAGTGTTCTCTTCTGCTCTACGAATCAAATATGGAATCACATCTTTTACTGGGCCATAAGGAAGGTATTTGCAAGCGTTACAGCCTATTTTTGCTAGATTGAAAGTGATATTATCACCCATGCCATAGAGTTGAGAGAAAAATACATTTGGGTGATTTAATGGTATGTTTTTTTCATACATTAGTTTTACACTGAGCTGATTGCTATCTTCAGACTGCGAAGCTATGCAAACAGATATTGTAGTCAGGTTTTCTAAACAATATAACATGGCCGAATCAAAGTCTTTATCAACTGCTATTTTGTCTTCATGGATAGGAGAAGGATAGTTCATTTTTTGTGCCCGTTCGCGTTCTTTTTCCATATATGCTCCTCGTACTAATTTTGCACCTAAGAAATAACCTTCATTTACTGCTTTTTGATGACTTTCTTTTAGAAATTGCAATCTATCGTTTCGGTAAAGTTGGTAAGTGTTGT
The DNA here is from genome assembly GCA_937894725.1 of uncultured Bacteroidota bacterium. Classification (GTDB taxonomy): domain Bacteria; phylum Bacteroidota; class Bacteroidia; order Chitinophagales; family LD1; genus CALAYL01. The sequence continues at coordinate 16,762 of CALAYL010000009.1, read as the reverse complement.
AAATGATGGGCTGTGTCTTGTTATAAATCGACATGGCTTTATCGACCAAAGTATCTAACCCCGTCTGTATCCAGGTTTCTTCTGCATCTACATAAAGGGCTACCTTATTTTTGAGCGCTGCATCACAAAGGGTAAAAAAACGTTTTTCTACATCGGCCAGTTCTTCTAGTTCTTTTTGAGAAAGCGTTTCGCCTGCCGTTATTTTTAGAAATAAATCAAAAGGGGCAAAGCCCGTTATTTTAATACAAATACACTTCACCTCTTTGTTTTTGCCAGCAAATGAAATCGCCTCTAGGGTGTTTGCAATTGTTTTATTAAAATCTTCTTCTGTTTCTTTAAGTTCTACGCCATAATTGAGCATAGCACCTACGTTTTGTGTTTTTAATTTTTGCAAAATCGTTTTACAATCATCAAAATTTTCACCACCGCAAAAATGGTCATAAACGGTGTATTTGTATAAGGGGGAAATGGGTAGTCCAACACTCATCGCAAAGCTTGTGAAAGCAGAGCCAAACGTTACCAAAGGTTGAAATCCAAAGAAACTAAACAGCACTTTTGCTTTTTTTAACTCTAAGGTAGTTTTATGACTAAAGGCTACTTGTGTATCGTCAAAATTAGGATATATGCCCTCCATAATCGCTGTGTATTTGAGTACGAAATAAACCTTATTTTTTGAAACGTTTTAAATTTTTAATTTGCGAGCAGTATGGCTTATACATTTGTGGTAATTTTAGTATTGATAGCAGGGCTTTTGGGCGCAGCTTTGTCTTATTTCGCTCTTTCTGCTAAGATGGGGGTGAGTATAGCTGTGCTCGCTGAGCAAAAGGAGAAATTGGCTAGTCAACTATCGCATAGTGAAGCGAATGTGAGTCAATGGATGACCAAATCGGAGCAAAGCATAGCGCAGCTCGCTACTGCCCAAAATGAAATCAAAAATCTTGAAATTAAACTCAGTGAAGAGCGAGAGCAGCTTGCTAAAATGGGAGAACAGTTGCAAAAGGATTTTAACCTATTGGCAAATAAGATACTCGAAGAGAAATCACAAAAATTTGTAGAGAAAAACGACCAACAACTTCGTAGCATTCTTGAGCCACTCAAAGACCGAATCACTGAGTACGAGAAGAAAGTGACCGAAACTCACCGTCATGCAGATATTGAACGGGCCTCAATGAAAGAGCAGCTTCGTTTGATGACAGAGATGAACGCTCGCATGAGTCAAGATGCCCTCAATCTGACTAAAGCACTCAAGGGCGATACCAAAACACAGGGCAATTGGGGAGAGCTTATATTAGAAAAAATACTCGAAAAATCTGGTTTGACAAAAGGTAGAGAATATTCTGTGCAGCAGAGTTTTGTATCTGAAGATGGCCAGCGATTGATGCCTGATGTGGTGATAAATCTACCGGATGATAAGCACATCATTATCGACTCAAAAGTGAGTTTAGTGGCGTATGAAAGATTTGTGTCTTCTGATGATGAAGTAGAGCGTACGCAGTTTTTGAAAGAACATCAGCTTTCGCTCCGTGCCCACATCAAGAACTTGAGTGGTAAGGCATATCAGCAGCTTTATCAAATCAATTCACCCGATTTTGTATTGCTATTTGTGCCTATAGAGTCTGCTTTTGCCTTAGCTGTCAAAGACAATGAAGAAATCTATAACGAAGCGTTTGATAAAAACATCATCATCGTTTCTACCTCTACGCTTTTAGCTACACTACGTACTATTAGCAATATTTGGGATCAAGAAAAGCAGACCCAAAACGCGCTTGAAATAGCCAAAAAGGGTGCTGACTTGTACGATAAATTTGTCGGGTTTGTAGAAGACTTGATTAAGGTAGGCAATAAGCTCAATGAGAGTAAGGGAGCATATCAAGACGCTATGAATAAACTTTCGGAAGGGAAAGGGAATCTGGTAAAACGAGCGGAGGATATGAAGAAGCTTGGACTAACAAAAAAGACGTCTAAGTCGCTTCCACAAGCATTAATTGATAGAGCTGAAAATGAGGTAAAAGATGTTTAGTTTTTTGACATATTTGATCATAATCGGTATAGGCGTTATGATGGCTAATGTATATCGGTATTCGGTGTCTAATATATCGATGTTTCAAATAGCCCCTGTGCAAATAAAAAAAGTATTTTGGGGAGCAGCGTTGGCAGGTATTGCAATTTGCGCATACTTGAGTTATAGGACCATTCTTTCTTTTTGGGATGCTGGAGTAGCAGAAGATAAGCTACATCTTTATCACGATAATGAGCAGATGCTGATCTTCTTTTTGAATCTAGGATTTATCGTTATGATAGTTTTGTCCAATACGATTTCAATGGCATCTAAGCGTGTATTGTGGCCGTTTTATATGGGTACATTTTTGGTTTATGCGCTCTTTGCGGTGATTGATAATTTCTTTTTGGAGGATGTGCTTTTTCAATTCAAAAAGATAAATCAGTTATGGAATGGCGAGTTTAATGTAGCTTCCATAAAAGGTTATTTGATGCTTATCACCACAGTAGCATTATGTACTTTCAATGCGTTAATAATAAAGTGGGGGATTGAACAAAAAAATAGTAGCTAAAGCCTATTATCTCAGCATGGAGTTTACAAAATCGGCTGCATTAAAGAGTTTAAGTTTTTCGATGGATTCGCCTACTCCTATAAATCGCACAGGTATTTTAAATTGATCGATAATACCTATCACAACTCCACCTTTGGCAGTACCATCTAGCTTAGTGATAGCTAGGCAACTCACCTTAGTAGCTGCGGTGAAATGTTTGGCTTGTTCGATCGCGTTTTGACCCGTAGAGCCATCTAGTACAAGCATTACATCATGTGGGCCATCTGGCACAAGCTTTTCGATTACTCGGTTTATCTTTGCTAGTTCGTTCATCAAGTCGATTCGATTGTGTAACCTGCCTGCTGTATCGATGATGATGACATCTGCCCCTTCTGCCATTCCTTTTTCTACCGCTTGAAATGCTACAGAGGCTGGATCAGCATTCGCTAACGAACGTACCATTTCTACATGGGCTCTTTTTGCCCATACCTCTAGTTGATCTACAGCTGCCGCTCTAAAAGTATCTGCAGCACCTAACACTACTTTTTTTCCATGCTGATGAAACTGGTTGGCAAGTTTACCTATGGTGGTTGTTTTTCCAGCACCATTTACGCCTACCACCATCATTATATAAGGTTTTTTAGCCTTTGTTATCTCGCTAAGGTTTTCAAGATCTTTCTGGCTATTTTCGATGATAAGTTGTGCTATTTCTTCGCGTATCATTCGCTCCAGCTCATTGTGAGTAGTGTATTTATCCTTAGCAGCTCTAGCTTCTATTCGATCTATTATTTTGATGGTAGTTTGAAGTCCTACATCAGACGATACGAGTGCTTCTTCGAGATTGTCGAGTACGGTGATATCAATCGTAGATTTTCCTGCTATGGCTTTAGTGATTCTGCTCAGTAGTCCATCTTTAGACTGTTTGAGCCCATCTTCTAAGTCTTTGTTTTTTTCTTTTTTACTAAAAATGTCGAAGATTCCCATGATACTTTTATTTGTGGCGTAGTGCAAATATAGTTTTTAAACCTTATCAGGTTTTGACACTAGTGTAATACTGCTTGAAATAAGAAAGAAATTAGGCAGAAAGCCGTTTAAATAGGCCCATAAATTTCATCATCAAGCTTATATTACTGATTTTTATTTTCCCCATCATAAAAGCCATTTGCGGATTTGTTTTACCAAGTTCGATATCAGCATAATCTTTTGCTTTTGCTTTCACTTCGCAATTTGGTTCACCTTTGAGGCCTTCCACTACAGTTACAGCACCGTCTTTGAGTGTGATGGTGAAATCTCCCTCACCATCCATTTTGAAATGAAATACCCCCTCAGTGTCGGGTGTTAATTTTTCTGAACTAAGTCTTTCGGGTAATGAATACAGTATTTCTCGTGCAGTAGTCGGGTGCTCTATTGCTGTGGTCGGAGTTGGTTGATTAGATTCTGAGACAGCTTCTTTAGGTGTGGGTGAGCTAGATAGGTTAGCCGCTGCACGCATGGTTTCGTAGGTAGATTCATAGTTGATTTTATCTATGACTGTTTTGGATATGATTTCTCGCATGATTTCAGATGTGCCAGCTACGATAGTGCCTACTCGAGCATCTCTGTAAGCACGTTCTATCGGATATTCGCTCATGTAGCCATATCCGCCAAACACTTGCAAACACTCATCTACCACAGTTTTGCTGAGCTCAGTAGCTTTGAGTTTTGCCATACTACATTCTTTTACCGCAAAATGTCCGTTAGCTTGCAGCCAGCAGCAGTGATATATAAATTGTTTGGTGACTGCTGTTTCAGTAATCAAGTCCACCAATTTATGTCGAAGTACTTGAAATTTGTTTAATGGTTTATTGAAAGCCGATCGCTCTTCCATATATTTCTGCGTGATACTGATAGTGTCTTCGCAACCCGCTACAGCAAGTATCCCTGCTATCAAACGTTCTAGTTGGAAGCTTTCCATGATATAGAAAAAACCTTGCCCTTCGTTGCCTACCAAATTGGATACAGGTACTTTTACATTGTCAAAAAACAATTCGCCTGTGTCAGACGATTTCCAGCCCATCTTGTCAAGCTTTTTGGAGGTATAACCTGGCGTGCCAGCATCTACTACTATCAAGCTAATACCTGCCATGCCTGCCGAAGAGTCGGTTTTGCACGCCACTGTGACAAAATTGCCATAAACACCGTTGGTGATAAAAGTCTTGCTTCCATTAATGATATAGTACTCGCCCTCTCTCACTGCGGTAGTGCGAATGTTGGCCACATCTGAGCCAGCACCAGGCTCTGTGATAGCAATACTACCGATGTATTCGCCAGTGATAGATTTCGGGAGATAGCGTTGCTTTAATTCTTCACTACCTGCCAATGCGATGTGATTGGTAGCCATGTATTGATGTACAGATACAGCAGCACCTAGTCCTGCAAACCCAGATTTCGCCATCTCTTCGAGATACACTACCGAATACCAAAAATCATTGCCTGTTCCGCCATATTTTTCCGAAAAATTGATCCCCAAAAAGCCCAATCCTCCCATGCGAATAAATAACTCACGGGGTAATTTTTCTTCTTTTTCCCACTTGGTAATGTGTGGCTTTACTTCTGTATCGATAAATTGTTTTACAGACTGTCTGAAAAGTTCATGCTCTTCTGTAAAATATTGCTGCATCATTCTTGTTCGATCGTTACGTTGATGCCTCTATCTACTATAGCATCTTTCATAGGTTTTAAATCATTGAGCATTCCCCATTTTACGGCATATTTTCCTTTATGGTGAATGATATATGAGCTCTGTTCGGCTTGTTCATTGGTATGTTCACAAATCTCGATTAGGGCTTTTATCACCCATTCAAAAGTATTGTACTCATCGTTGTGAATGACCAATTTGCTTTGTTTTTTTGTAATAATGTCTTGGCGTACTATTTCTTGTAGTTCTGTTAATGCCATAGATTTCAAATTTATGTTCAAATTTAATGATTATTCATCTATTTTGATAGAAAATCTTACGATTTTAAATTCATTTGGCTCGAGATGCTGAATGCCTTCTTTGGTGCTAAACTCACCTTTAAAGTCAGCGTTGTCTGCACAGCCTAGCCAAGGTTCCACGCACACATAGCTTGCATAGTTTTTTGCCCATAGCCCTAAATAAGCAAAATCATCAAAGGTAATCGATACTGTGCGACCATGATTTTTACTTCTTATTTTTACAGTTTTTGATTTTATATCTTTAAAAATCAAGGCATCTTTATCAAAAATAGTTGAGTGAAGGTGTAATTGTGAAGGAGTGGTTAGTACGGGCTTTTTTTCTCTGGTAAAGAATCCCTCATCATTTATAAATTCTCTTTCGAGCTGTTCATCCATCGGAAATTCGATGAAATAGTCTTCGTATTTTTCTTCTTTAAAAAATGGCACCGAAAGTGCTGGATGTCCTCCCAGAGAGTAGTACATTGTTTCTTTGTCTTGGTTTACGACTTCATAGATAGTGTCTAATTTTGTCCCGTCCAAAACATACCTGATATTGAATCTAAAATCATAAGGATAGCTTATCTTTGTAATTGGATTATGCGTCATTTCAAATGCCATCGTGAGTTCCGTTTTTTCGATAAGTTTAAAAGTTGACTTGCGTGCAAAGCCATGTTTTTCCATAGTGAATGTTTTTCTATTGATAAGAATAGTGTCATCTTTGCATCTCCCTACTACAGGGAAAAGTACAGGCGCATGCCAACCCCAAAATGCAGGTTCAGCTTGCCAAAGATGCTCGATCTGCGTCCGTTTATCAAAAATACTGGTCAATTCAGCACCTTGTTTCTTCGCGGTAACGATTAAGTATTCATTTTCAATTTTATGTTCCATTGTCTATTTTTCTTTACGATTTATTTGATTAGTAGAACAAAGTTCAGTTGTTGCAAAATACTATTTCAGATGAAAATAGTATCATTGTATTAAATAAAAACAAAAAATATCCCCTATGAAGTATTCAATCATTACACTGCTTTTTGCATTGTTTTTTGTAAACGCTGCTACTGCACAAATAGATAAGGCAGAGAAAAAGCGTATAAAAAAGGAGTTGAAGCAATACAAAAAGAATCCTGAGTTGTATAAGTCAATGATTACAAATTACAAAACGACTATTCAAACCAATGAGGAGGATATCAAAACAAAGACCACAGAACTAGCCGATGCTGCTTCAAAAAATGCAGCACTTGAAAATAGCTTAGCAGAGATGAGAATTAAGGTAGAAGAATTACAAAAGAAATTGGCGGACTGTGAAGCTAAAGTGCCAGGAGCTATACCTTTATCGGGAACTGTGTATAAAGTGCAGTTTGGTCTTTATGAGCATTTCGATATTACGGATTATTTCTCGGTACCTAAGTTTATAGGAAGCGAAAAAGTAGATAAGTATAATGCTTATATGGTAAGCTATTTTGATACAGAGGAGCAAGCTCAGTTGTTTAAAGCAGATATGCGCAAGATGGGGCTTAAAGATGCGTTTGTAGCAAAATATACTGATGGACAACGAATATACGAATGGGAGAAAAATCCAAAGTTTAAAGGCAAGCAAGTTCCAGCTACTTTGCAGGAAGGTATTGACTCAAAATAGTTTCGATATAAAGGTTTCGACCTCAATTGCGCTCATGCTTTGCATGAGCGTTTTTTTTATGTCTCGGGCTACAAAAGGGTGACCTATTATTTTTTCGATTGCACTATTTTGAATATTCAAATTGAGCTCTTTTATCAAGCCCTTTTCTATGCTAAATTTCAACCCATTTTTTTCGATGGTAGTGATGGGCGACTGCCCAAAAATCCAATCAAAAGTTTGGTACTTTTCTATTACTAATAATTCAATAGCTTGGATTTGAGTAGGGTCTAGCGCTAAGTTTTTTTCTGTAGGTATTCTAGCCAGTAGATTTTGTTCAAAAGTATGCATATCGTATGCCAATCTGGTATTAAGATTGAGCACATTACTCCTCACTGATGACACTGCCTTCGATTCGATTTTAAAGTCGTTTTTTTTCAATGCAAAACGAAGTGTTTCCATATCGGTATCAAACAATAAAGTGCCGTGACTTAGTATCATTTTTCTATCTGTAAATTGTGCATTGCCCGATATTTTATACCCATCCAACAGCAGGTCGTTTCGGGTGCTAAAGGTGGCGTTGATATCTAGCTGATGAAGTGCCTCTACGATAGTCTGATTGAAGGCTTTGTAGTTGTTGACCAGACTATCGTCAAAAGGTTTTATGAAACCGAAATTTAGATTACCGCCATCGTGATACACCGTACCACCTCCCGATACTCTGCGCATTATTTTTTCGGGATATTGTTGTATGTAATCCCAATTGACTTCTTTCCAAACACTCTGATTTTTGCCCACTACCACAGTGGGAGAGTTGATGTAGAAAAATACATAATCTGCCTTTGGTAAAGAACGTATCATCCATTCTTCAGCCGCAGCATAAAATGAGGGTAATCTATTTTCGGGTAGTAGGATTCTTATCACCCTACAAAACTACACTTCCTTTTCGCTTACCAAAGGCACCGTGCCACTTCTGTAGTACATGTAGATAAATAGCAAACTCACCGCATTCAAAATATGCCAAAGTGCGTGTCCTTGCCATGGGCTTTCTGGGGAGCAGACAATATTTTGACGATCTAAAATCCAAATAAAGCTAGCCGCAAATAGCACAATAAAAGCAGTCATGAAATAATTGAAGTAAAAATTGTTGCGCGCTACTTTCTTGATATAATAGAAGCTAGTAATAGCGATGAGAACAATAAGTGCAGGGAACAAAATGTTGATATTAATTTTATATAGCCATTGCATGATAGCAAAGTTAATAATCAATACTAATACTACTGCCCATTTATGGGTACTTGCCCAACTGTCTTTCCTTCTAATAAATGGGAGGGTTTTGTATAAGTTAAAAATCAATATCATGATTAAGGCAGAATAAAGCCCTGTTTGATCCAATTTTTGAAACTTCGCAGTCAGTGAAGCATGGTATAAGAAGCTGCCTATAAAAGTGTAGATACAAGATACAGCATAGAGTGCTGAGAAGATAGGATAACGCACCAAAAAATTAGATGCAGTTTTTCGGTCTTTATTTTTGTAGTCATGTATAGCTACCGACAGGATGATCATACCTACGAGCAGAAAACCTAGGTTTGACCAGGTGTTTGACGGTTGTCTGATAATCTGATCGAGGCGGTTTTTTTCACAGAAATGCAGTGCATTGCCCGATGCGGCCTCCATGCTACTCCACACATTGTTGTGCAAATGCATGTGATATAGGTTGGTCAATATCAAGGTAAAAATCAGAAAAAGGATAATGGGGATATAAAAGCCACTTGGTCTGAAATTTTCTATATAAATTCGACTTCTAAGCATAGCCCATTTTATCTTTACGAGTCCTTTATTCATCTTTTTGTTTATTTAGTGTACGAAAGAACATTAAAAAAAGTTCTTATGCTTTATTTTTCTACAAAATAAGCACAAATTGCAACGAAATAACCAAATCTGCCCAAATCAATGATCAAGTTGACCGAATGTCCGCGCGATGCCATACAAGGAATCAAGCAATTTATAGACACAGATACTAAGGTAAAATACATCAATCAACTGCTCAAAGTTGGTTTTTATGCTATTGATTTTGGTTCGTTTGTATCGCCTGATGTCATACCGCAAATGGCCGATACGCATAGGCTTATAGAAAGACTAGACACTACTGCTACCACAAAACTCATCGCTATAGTAGCCAATGAGCGAGGCGCAAAAGAAGCCTGTGAATATGATCAAATCAGTTGTTTAGGTTATCCATTTTCTATTTCAGAAACATTTCAACTACGTAACACAAATGCTACAATAATTGAATCGCTAGACCGCGTGAAGGCTATTCAAGAACTATGTCTGACCAAGGGCAAAGAGATGATAATTTATATTTCTATGGGTTTTGGCAACAAATATGGCGATCCTTATTCGCCAGCTATCGTAGAGCAATGGGTGGCGAAATTGGCATCCTTAGGTATAGGTACAGTGATGCTTTCAGACACTGTAGGAGTGGCCAATCCGCATGTGATTACACAGCTTTTTGAAACACTCATTCCTCGCTATTCAAATATTGAATTTGGAGCACACTTACACACTGCGCCTCACAACTGGAAAGAAAAAATACAAGCAGCACACCATGCTGGCTGTATTCGATTCGATTCAGTGATTAGAGGATTTGGCGGCTGTCCTATGGCCGAGGATGATTTGATAGGGAATATGCCTACCGAAAACCTGATGAATTTTTTTGATCCTGCTAGCGATTTTGGAAGTGACTTTTCGCTCCAAGCATTTGAATCTGCACTTAGAATGTCGCGCGAAGTTTATCTCTAAAAAATGCGCCCTTCCTCATCCGTTTTTCGATTCAAACAGTTTTCAGTCAAGCATTGCCTATCCTCACTAAAAGTGACTACCGATGCGGTTTTGTTGGGGGCATGGGTAGATGCAACGAAGGCTGCTCATATACTCGATATAGGTACAGGTAGTGGTGTTTTAGCCTTGATGATGGCGCAAAAATATTCAGATGCTATGATTGATGCTATAGATATAGATGCTGCATCTGTCGAAGAAGCTAAGTTCAATTTTTCGCAAAGCCCATGGTCGGCTCGCTTATCGGCAACTTGCCAAGATTTTAAGTCTTTTGAAACTGAAAAAAAATATGATCTTATCATCACTAATCCGCCTTACTTTATCGACAGCCTTCCTTCTACTTCTATGCAGAAAGCTACTGCTAAACATGATGGTGCGTTGACTTATGAGCAACTGATAAATGGGATTACGAAACTAATCACTGAGGATGGAGAAGCATTTTTAATCCTTCCTTTTGTAAATTTTGACCGTTTAGCTCAAATTGCAGATTCACATAACCTATATATCAAGAATACGTTAGAGGTCTGTTCCTTTCAATTTAAAAAACCTTATGTAGTGTTGGTTTCACTGCGTAAGCAGATATCTAAAACTGAATCAGAAAAATTAGTAATTCGCAACAGCGATTTAAGTTATACAGCAGCTTATCAAAACCTAACAGCCGAGTTCTATTTATAGCTTGATTTTATAGCTTAAATAGTGAGCAAAAAAGTTAATTATCTAATAGCCACTTTTTGAAAGGGATCAAGTCAAATAAGTTCTCCTTTTGAGCGTTTGCTTTCTCCAATTCGAGCCAAGTTTGCTTTTTTAGAGAAATTTTATTTTCGGGAGTCACCTTCATAAAAAAATGTAGTAAAATAGAATGAGAATTTTTGCTAGAAGATTGCAGTTTGATTTTTTTGTTGGCTTGACTTGTCATGTTTTTCAATAGCGAGTAATTCTCCATTTCTAACTGTGTCATGAGCTGGAGTATCAGCATGTCTGGCGTATTGGTTTGGTTTTGTTTTAATAGGTGGAAGGAGTCATTTAAGCATAGCCAGCATTCAAGATATTTCTTATTGCAAAAAAATAACATAGCGCGTAAAATATAATAAGCTCTCACTGCGCGCAAGCCTGGTGCCTCTTGGGTAGTGCTTAAAAGATTTAAGACCGCCTCATTGTTCTGGTTCATGCTTTTTAAGCCAGTCTCGTATTTTTCGGCTATGAGATAGGTCATCCATTTTCTAAGATTGCCCCACACAAATGATATGTTGTAGTTCAGACTCATCTTGTCAACAGAAGCAATCATTTCGTTACTATAATGAATGGCTTTATCGAATTCTTTAGCATCTATACAACTCAAAATATGATTGTCAAATGCCGAAAAGGCATTAAAAGAGGGGTCGTGTTTTTTTCGAAAAGCATTCACATGTAGTAACCTCTTTTCGGTCACAGCTAGCAAATTTCGGTCATTATCACTAAAACGAGCTAGCCAATTTTCTAATTCTATTAGTTTAATATTGGCTCGTTTTGAATCTGCTTTCTGTACAGTTAGTTTGCTCTTTATCTCGACTAGTGCTGAGGTTGCTATATTTTTTATACCTAAACTTTTTTCATGCCATTGCATACTTAATAGCTCAAGTTGGGTTAAGTTTTGCTCAAGGTTATAGTGCTTTTGCAAGGCAGAGGTATAGTCAGCAATAAGTTTTAAAAGATCGCTTTTTTGGTTGAAAGTTTGAGCAATCAAATCGCGTTGTACCCTTTCTAGATAAATAGATATGCTAAAAAGTTCCATTGCTTGGCTTGAATTTAGCGCCTTTTTTAATAGTCGAAGCGCTTCGTTGTATAGGCCTTTAATGAGAAGAAGATGTATTTTTTGAATTTGATTTAAAAGTTGAATGTGTGGATGATTGTTTCGGTAGTAAATAAGCAAAGCATCCATAATCATTTCCTTTAAATATACCTTGGTGCGGGCGTAGTTTTTGAAATTCTTTTTTAGCTCTGCTTCTTCAAATTCTTTTTGTTTGGAGATCGCATTAAATAAACTCAGGTTTATGCTGCCAGAGGTAGAATGTCTAGTAGCAAACTTTCTAAAGTACCCTTTTTCCTCTTTTGATAAAGAGTGAATCAAGAGATACAAGTCATCAGAACCTATAGTTCGTGGCATCTATTTTTTGTTTGGTATGAAATACAAAAAGGACTATACATGGTATGAAATCGATTTTTAGGATTCTCTTTATCTATACGTAATACATATGAATAATACCTATATAGCTTCTAAAAAAAGAGTTACTCAAGATAAAAGACAATGTCTTGATAGTTTAGCTTTAAAATGACATCAACAAAACTATCAATATATTTTTAATTCTTACGGCTTTCGCACCGAATTAAAATAGCAGTTAAACCATTTAAATTCAGCCAAAGTAAAACGCAATTACTAACTCAACGTTCTAAATGTATCAATAAACAGTTTGTAGCGAATTGTAATAATTAAAAAAAATGAGAAGTCGTGTTTCTATACTATTTGTAATTTTATGTTCCAAGAAAATACTAAAAAATACAGGTGAAGCCTTATTTGTTTAGTGAATGTGTTAAGACTTTATATCATTTTCTCTATTAAAAATGCCTGATACCTACAATTAAGACTTTATTAAAATTTACTGTTATTATGAAAAAATCAAACAACTTTTCTCGGTTTCAAAAGCAGCTGCTTTTTGGTATAACCAAATATTTTTTTGCAGCATTTTCACTCCTAATATCCTCTGCGTCTATGGGGCAAACGACTGTAACAGTGAGCATTCCTTGTACTGGGGCAACTAATCCAAATTCAGGTAGAATTTACTACAATGGTTCTACTTATACTAAATCATATGGCTACTTAAGAACAGGAGTATCTAATACTTATAAAGGTTGGGCTCGCTTTGACATACCATCCTATGTTCCTTCCAATGCGACAATAACTGCCGCTAATGTTGATTTTGTTGTACAAACGAGTTCTGGAAGTGCATCACCTAATTATATGAAGTTTTTTACTGGCAATACAGGTTCTCTCTCAGCAAGTGCCATTTGGTCTGCGATAGGAAGTGCAGCTGCTCATGAGGCATCTAGTGCAGATTTGAATCCAGCTGGGGCTAAAAATCGTGCAATTAATGCTACTGGAGTTACTTTTCTTAATACTAACAAAACAAGTATTCTGAATTTGGGATTTACCAGAGGAACATCAGGTAATTTTGGGTTTTACATTTATGGTGCTGATGGAGCTGCTAACGGAACAGCTGTACCAGCGAATTTACCAGTTTTGAATATTACTTATACTTTACCTTGTACAGCTAGTACAGCTCCAACCAGCGTTTCTGCTACCCAAACGACTGTATGCCCAGGAAATCCAAGTACACTAACATCTGTAGGTGGTACTTTAGGTACCGATGCTGTGGACGTTTGGTATGAGGGAGCCTGTGGCGTAGAGGCATTTTCTCAAGATTGGCAGACACAGCCGTATGGAGGATTGCAACAGACTACCGTTAATTCTTCGGGAGGCATTTTGAATGTTACCTCAGCTGCGGCTGGAACTAACGATCCATTCATCACCATGTACAGTCCATCTTACTTGGGCTCTTTTAACCCAAATACTTATAAATACATAAATGTTCGTTATAAAGTAAACTCAGGCACTGCTGGAAATTGTGAAATATTTTTTACAAACGCGACTTACACGGTAGCTACTGGTGTTCAAGATTATGCCAATGGAGCATTGATTAGTGATGGACAATGGCATGTGCTGAGTATAGATATGGCGGCTTCTAATGCAGCTGCCAATGGTGTGGCTTTAGCCAATAATTATTGGAATGGAACAAATGCTGGAGGCAACATCACTGGATGGCGTTTTGATTGGGCTACTGCCAATGGTGTAAATATGGATATTGATTTTATTACCCTAACTGATAGACCCCTTTTGGACCCAGTAGGGACAGGTGCATCAATCACTGTATCACCCACTACTACAACTACCTATTACACTGCCAAAAAAGGGGCTTGTGGAGTTACCTCATGTGTTAGTCAGCAAGTTACCGTTTCTTGTGGTGCTCCAGATGTAACTGGTATTCCTAGTACGGCTTGTCCAGGCGATACTATTTCCATTACGGGTACAAACTTAGGTGGGATTTCTAGCGCAACTATAGCTGGAGTGGCGAGTACCATCGTGTCGAATACGGCTACTCTAGTTCGGGTAGTGGTACCAGCTGGTGCTGCTGGGCTTACTGGGAGTATAGCTGTAACTTCGCCAGGTGGTAGCGATTCACAATCATCCATTACAGTTAAGAACTCTCCGACAGTGAGTTTGAGTAATTTGCCCTCTTCTGCTGCAGTATGCTCTGGGGTAGGAGTGCAAATCACGGCATCGGGAACGGCTAGTACGTTTGCTTGGTCGCCTGCTTCTGGTTTATCTGCTACTTCTGGGTCTGTGGTTACTGCAACTCCGACTTCAAACACTACATATACAGTCACTGGTACACTAAATGGATGTACCGCAACGGCTTCTACACCTATCACAATAGGCCCTGCTGTGGCTGTGACTGTAGCGGCAAATCCAGCTTTTTTGTGTGCTGGACAAACGACTACATTATCTGCAGTTTATCAGCCACTCCCTGCCAATGATTTGACCAATGGGCTTGGCACTTGGAGTACAGTAAACAGCTCTACTGGTGGTTGCCCTGGTCCAGCACCTGCTGCTTGGACAGTACGTCCTAGCAATTATGTTTACACAACACCTACAATTTTCGGCACCTCAACTTCCACCATCATGAATTTTGGGGGAGGTGCAGGCAACTATATTCTATCTGATGCAGAAGCACAATATGAGGGAATTTGTCTTTCATCCACAGTCACAAACACCTTTTTAAATTCTGCTGTATTTAGCACAATTGGATTTACGGGAGTAACGCTCAATTTTAGTCATGTGTTCTTGTTTGGCGATAGTAGTTATAGTGTCAGTAGCAATGAGGCGTTTGTAGAAGTTTCTACAAATGGTACTACTTGGACTACTATTCAAGGTTATGGTCAAGGCTATCAAAATATATACACTGCGCGTTCAACATCAGGAGGACTTTTTACTCCTACATATACTTATACACCTGTTTCTGCCAGTTTAAATTTAAATGCTTATGCTGGGCTATCTACAGTTTATGTTCGTTTTAGATATAGAACAAATGCAGGTGGCGGAAAATGGGCATTAGATAACATAAATATGGTTGGTACACCCGCTCCTGTACTTACATATGCTTGGTCATCTTCTCCAGCTGGCTTTAGCTCAACCGCTGCTACCCCTATAGCTACGGTAAATCAAACGACTACTTATTCGGTTGTAGCATCCAGTGGTGGATGTAGTTCGCCTCCAACTCCTGTTTTAGTCACAGTACTTGGTTCTACAGATCCTCCAGGCGCTATTTCTGGACCTACAGCTGTTTGTTCTGGATCGAGTTATGTTTATAGTATCGCAGCTATTGGCGGGGCTAGTACATATACTTGGTCTGTACCTTCTGGTTGGAACATTACCGCTGGTAATGGTACTACAAGTATTACCGTAACTACTAATAATAATAGTGGAAATATAAGTGTAACCCAAACAAATTGTGCGGGTGTTAGCGCACCTTCAGTATTGGCGGTTACTTCTACTACTTTGCCAAATATAAGTTTCAGCCCAGCCACTCCTTCAATATGTTTAGGAACTGGCACTGTAGTTACAGCATCATCTACCGCTACTTCCTATACTTGGACACCAAATACTGGCTTAAGTGCAACCAATGTAGCTAATCCTACAGCTAATCCTACAGCTACAACTACCTATTCTGTAGTAGGTACATTAAATGGATGCCCTGCGCCTGCTGCAACTGTTACTGTACGTGTCGATCAACTGCCTTCTGCAATCACTGCAGCTGCGAGTCCAACCTCGCTTTGTGCTGGGTACAATGTAAGCTTAACCTCTACTACGAGTACGGTAACAAAAACGTTGTTTAGCGAAGACTTTGAGGCATCAACAGTAGCTCAACAAAAACTAAGTGCTACTGCATTTATTGGTTGGAAAGATGCTACTATTTCAGGTTCTGATAACTTTTTTTGGGTTTTTGATGCTACTCGTTGTGGAGTAATCGGTGGTTCTAAATCTTTGGCAGTAAGTCAAAACACCCCTGCTACTACTGGTACTATGCCAGCCTGGGCAAATAGTGCACAGCAGCATGTGGCTTATTATGCTACTCCAATAGATGCTACTAACTATACACAACTTAAATTGAATTTCAAGTGGAAATGTTCTGGTAACTCTGCAAGTAATGGAAAGGTTTGTTACTCTACAAACGGTACTACTTGGACTAATTTCCCAACATCTGGTACATACAGAGGACAAGCAAATACGCAAACAGTTTCTAATTTGGATATTTCGGCTATGAATGGACAATCTTTTTATATTGGATTCCGATCAACTACTGCGAATGATTTTCTATTTGGCAATTCCGCACCTGCGTTTACTGTAGATGATATTTCTATTACAGGAGTTACTTCATCTACTATTAGTTACGCTTGGAGTGCAGCACCAGCTGGTTTTACTGCTGCTACACAAAACCCCTCTGATAATCCATTGGTGAGTACAACATACTCAGTCACCGCATCTGACAATACTGGTTGTAGTGTTTCAAGCTCTGTAGCTGTTACAGCTACTCCTTGCGCCCCTACTTGGTTAGGCACAACTTCAGACTGGGGAACTTCCTCAAACTGGTCTCCAGCAATAGTACCGAACAGTTGTGCTACGAATATCACCATTCCAGCTGGTACACCAAATGAC
>CALAYL010000008.1 GCA_937894725.1 uncultured Bacteroidota bacterium | reverse complement strand
GCCAGTGAAGCTTTATTTTATCTTGATATGCTGGAAAACGATTTTAGAGGCATCTTTTACATTCGCTTTGCACTCTACACAGCCTTCTACTACACAATCTCCGTTTGGATTACAATAGGCAGTTTTAGAAGTGAATTTGCAGATACTACAACTACTTAGAATTGCCATCATTGCCCACATTACTATTATCTTTTTCATTGTTTTGTTTTTTGGTATTGATAAAAATGAGATACGAAAAGTAAGCAGACGAGATAGTGCCTAGCATAGCGCAGATAATTTGTGTAATCATGACCGCATCGCTAGTAGAGGGCGTGCCAGTGATCACTTGACTACCTGCTACGCCTATAGAACCCTGCAACATGATATACAAAATAGCTGGCTTCATTATTCACTAACTTTGCCATACAAAAGCTCATACTCGTGCTTTTGTGCTTCAGAAATAAATTTTTTCGCTTCTGGAGCCTTTGTAGTTGCCGACTCCTCTACTTTCGCTTCGAGTTCAGCAATTCTAGCCAACGCCTCTTCGTGCGTTTTGATACCTACTACTGTAGTTTTTTTTGTTTCAGTTTTTGCCATGATATTTAAATTGATGGGTTAATAATTATTTTTTTTCTACTTTTTCCGTTTCTGGATTAGCTAATTCAGCTCGAGCCTTCAATACGTCTTTGTAGGTAGTTTTCGCTTCTTCCGATTTGCCAAGAAGTTTATCTTCATAGTTGCTTTCAGCTTCAGAAAGCGCATCGCTAAACTCTTTGATAGCCTCGTTTTCTTTACCAGCTTCTTTGAGCGCATCTACGAGCTCTACGAATTTTCGTGAAGACATACCAGCCGAAAAGTTTGAACCATTTACTAAAATTTTCATATAGATTTATTTATTGATTAAAAGGAAAAATGAATTAAAACATCGTAGAAATACACACCTCCACTAACATTACTGACCACACTATCTACGCTTCTTACTCTGAGATTTGGGTTGTTATTTAACCAGGTATTGACATTCGTGGCAATGTCTGCAGAACTTACCGAAAAAGCAGCCACTGTGCATCCTAGATTTTTGGCAATATTGTTGTGATTTTTGGCAGCGGCTCTGTCAAAAGTGAGTAGTGAGCCCGCTTTGTTGTAGTGACTCATTGCAGACTCGTTGCTGCCTAGCCCATTATAAATATTGTCGGCATGAAAATCATTTTCTTTGGCGCTATCCACATCGGTTAATCTACCGCCTACATTGAGTTTATTTTTTGGCGACTCGTTGCCAATAAAATTTTGATCATCCTCAAATGAGCTACCCGCAATTTGTAGCTGCCCTTGATTGTTGCAAACCAAAACAAGCTTACTGCTGTTATTAGTTGCTTGATAATTGTCATCGGTGTCGTGAGTAGCGGTGTGGATTAAGCTTTTTAGAGAAGTTAGATTTGGTGTAAAGTCAGTTAGTTCGCCAAAAAAGAATCCGTTAACTTCATCAAGTACTAATAAACGGCCATAGCCATCGAGATGCAACTCTTGTCTATCTCCAGGAATTGGTAAGATAGTCGTTAAATCTAAAACAAAATCATCAAAACGACTTGTATTTTTCGCTACAGGATTAGTCCAAACATGACCTTTGTCATTGAGATGCGCAGCACTGGCCGTACCATTTGTATCGGTCCTGGCATTTACACCAGTTACCACTTCACCGCCCACTTGCAAATACTTATCAATAGTATTTTGCAGGTCGGCTCTAGTGGTACTCATCACAGCCGCTAATAGAGCCGCTAAGGTGGTTTCGGATGCTCCACCAGTACCGCCACTACCACCACTACCAGAGCCAGCGACAAGCGCCTCCCAAATCATCTGCAGGTCGCGATTATTAAAATCGTGAATTAGAGCGCTCATTTTTTAGAAGATTTAAGTGAAAGAGCCGCTATAACTCCGAATAGTAAAACAATCACTCCACCAATCCAAAGCCATTTATTGGCCGTTACTTTTTTACGAACCACATATACCACTTCGCTAAAAGCATTCTCAGGCTCTTTAAATTTAAAGGTGTTAATACTACTGGCAGATTTAGCCGATAAAATCAACGGCTCTAGCCCTACATAGCTAAACTTGATATAAGCAGACTCTAGGGCAACAGGAAGATTGAAATTTCCGTTAGAGTCGCTCTGTCTAGTGATGATTTGGCCATTAACGAGCAACGGTTTGCCATCT